>CAUYYV010000080.1:0-11620 GCA_963577075.1 Phycisphaerae bacterium | reverse complement strand
ACCTCGGCGCCAAAATCGTGCAGCACATCGCCCAACTCGGAGGCCTGCCGCCGCGTGCGCGTGATAACGATGCGTCGCCCGAACATCGGCCGGCTGGTGTAAAAATCCAGCCCGGGATTGGCGGCGGCGGCGACGGGTCCAACGACGATGATGGCCGGTGACGTCAGACCCGCACGATCGGCCACGTCGCCGACGGCGCTCAATGTCGTGCGCACGCTGCGCTGGCGGGGCGTGAATCCCCATTGCACCACTGCAACAGCGGTGTCCGCCTTCAGTCCGTGGTCGCACAATCGTTTGGCGATGGTGCTCAGCCTCGCCATTGCCATGTAGAAACACACGCTTCCACCGCTGGCAATCAGGCTGGCCAGCCCGCGATAGTCCACGCTTGGTTCGCGCTTGGCGGGATCCTCGTGTCCGGTAACGAATGTAACCGTGCTGGCGAGGTCACGCCGGGTTATCGGAATTCCTGCGGCCGTAGGCGCGGCGATGCCGGCGGTGACACCGGGGACGACCTCGCAGGCGATGCCCCGGCTGGCGACGTGGCTCACTTCTTCGGCGCCACGCCCAAACAGGTACGGGTCGCCTCCTTTGAGCCGAACGACGAAGTTGCCCTGTTCAGCCCGGTCGACGAGCAAGGCATTGATCCGGTCCTGCCCAAGCCTTGCCTGTTTCGCCGGACGAATGGGGATTTGCTCGCAACCGGGCCGGGTCTTGAGCAAAAGGCGTGGGTTGGCCAGATCGTCGTATACCACCACATCTGCACGGCGGAGCATATCGAGTCCGCGCACGGTTATCAGACCCTCGTCACCCGGGCCTGCGCCCACAAGGCACACTCGACCGACAACATTAGAAGCATTAGGTTCTGTCAAAGTGAGTTAACCTTGCAGGTAGTACCGCCGATGCTGTTTGTATGACGGTCGGTGCCAAGGAGTCGAATATGTCCAGTCAAGTGCGAGCACCTCTGCGATTCGTTGATCACCGCAAACCGGATTCGTTGACTTTTGAGCGTCGAAGCCATCCTCGTCATGTGATTCGCGGGCACGTCACGGCCGTGAGCAGCGATCCGCAGGACGGTAACGAGCAACGGCGCATCTGTGCGTTGGAGCTTCTGAACTTGTCGGACGGCGGGC
Organism: Phycisphaerae bacterium; assembly: GCA_963577075.1. GTDB lineage: Bacteria > Planctomycetota > Phycisphaerae > Phycisphaerales > Phycisphaeraceae > CAUYYV01. Next base: position 10,490 of record CAUYYV010000080.1, on the reverse strand, counting down.
TCGGTGCCTTGGCGCAGGAGCCGGTGGCGATCGACGCAAAGATCACCGTCTTCTTCCCACCGCACGGTCCGGAACGGGGGTTGGACCTTACCGGGCGGGTCGTGCGTTGCACGCAACGCGAACACGGGTACGACGTTGGCATTCGCATGACGATGCGCTACGCCGCGTAACCGACGCCGTGACCAACCGGCTTTAGTCATATCGTTCGAACGGGAAACCCGGGTTGTCAAGCGATTTCGTCGTTTCATTTGTGGCTGATTTGGTCGAGCGTGGCGAGTAGATGCGTGTAGCTTGCCTCAAGCGCCTGGGGGATTACGCGTACGCTGCCGACGGTTTGCATGAAATTCGTGTCGCCTGACCACCGCGGCACGACGTGTACGTGTACGTGCCCGGGCAGGCCGGCGCCGGCGCAGCGGCCGAGGTTGATACCGATGTTGACGCCCTGCGGGTTCAACGCCACGTCCAGCAGTTGCTTGGCGATGGCCGTCAACTCGATTAGATCAGTTCGTGCGGAGTGCGATAGATCGAGCAGGTCGCCCAGGTGATCGCGCGGCGCTACGAGCAGGTGTCCGTTGGTGTAGGGATAGCGGTTCAACAGGATGGTGCCTTGCCCATCGTTGCGCAAGACAAGACGGTGTCGTGCATTGTCGCTGCCGGGGGATGTCGCAACAGCGTCACAAAGAAAACACGACGGCACGGTGGCGGCAGGGTCTGCGTCGCAATTACCCAGTTGCGTGATATATGCCATGCGCCACGGCGCCCAGATATTCTCGTGCTGCATGATCGATAGGTTAGCGGTTGAGTCCGGACAGGCAATTATAGGACCATGGTGCCGGGCGGGGTCTGTAACTATTATGTGTGTGTTTTAGGGCTGAAAGCCAGCCAACCGATGGACATTAAATGCCGATTCGCCCCACCACGATTCTCGAACGAGAACCTGCCTGATGGATCCCAATCTCACGGCGGTTCTTGTGGCGATCTTTGCACCAGCTTTGTGCGGCGCCGCGTCATTGCTGGTGCCCCGACCGGCATTGGGTGCGAGGATGGTCGTGGCGATCGCGGGGCCCGTGCTGGCCATCGGCGCGCTGGCGTACATCCTCGCAGCACACGGGTTCGATCGGCCAACCACGGTGGCCGTCGCGTGGATGCCCGCATTCGAACTAGATCTGGCGTTTAACGCTGATCGGCTCGGCATGTTCTTTGCCCTGCTGGTCAGCGTCATCGGGCTGCTGATTACGTTGTATGCGCGGGCATACTTCGGGCCAAGCCGCGACGTCCTGTATCGGTTCTTCCCGGCACTGCATCTCTTTATGACCGCGATGATCGGTGTGACGCTTTCCGATAGCTTCATGCTGTTGTTGCTGTTCTGGGAGATGATGTCGATCAGTTCGTTTCTGCTGATCGGCTGGGAACGGGACAAACCTGAGTCGGTTCGCAAAGCGATGCAGGCCTTTGTCGTCACCGGTGCCGGCGGATTGGTGATGATGACGGGCCTGATCCTGCTGGGCGTGCATACCCGCGTGTGGACGTTCACCGGGTTGCTCGAACTCAACGCAATGGGCAACCTGCGGGCTGACACGCTGACGGTCATGTCGTTTGTCATGATCTTTATTGGTGCGGCTGCCAAGAGCGCGCAGGTCCCGTTCCACTTCTGGCTGCCCGGTGCGATGGCAGCGCCGACGCCAGTGTCGGCGTATCTCCACTCGGCGACGATGGTCAAGGCGGGCGTGTACTTGACCGGCCGGATGTGGCCGATCTTCGCCGGGGTGATCCCGTTGTGGCCGCAATTGATCGTCCCGATTGGCACCGTGACCATGGTGTATGGCGCGTTTATCGCATTGCAGAAGACCGACCTGAAGCAGATATTCGCCTACACCACGGTGAGCCAACTCGGGTTGCTGATGACCATGTATGGACTGGCCGGCCTTGAATTTAATGGTCAGCCAAACCTGATCTGGGACGTGACGCAGGTACTGAACCACGCGTTGTACAAGGCGCCACTGTTTATCCTCGCCGGCGCGATCGGGCATGTGGCGTCAAGGCAACTTCCCGAACTGCGAGGTTTGTTTTTCCGGGGGCGGACCGAGCGGATCATGACGGTGGTGATCCTGCTGGCGGCCTATGCCCTGGCGGCCGGACCATTGACGATCAGTTTCACCGCCAAGGAGATGTTCTTCTACCAGATTTACCATGCGCTTGAAGCAACACATAACAACTGGTTCTGGCTGCTGGTCGCGGCGGGCGTGGCGACGGGAATGTTCAACGTGGCGATCTTTGTTCGCATGACGTCAACCATGCTGAGCCGCAAGCGGCCCGAAGCGCACGACGAGCACGAGCGCATCCATGGGCGCCGTGAGCATGAATCGGGGATCTGGCCCGCATTTTTGTGGATTCCGGGCATGCTTCTCGTGGCGTTTCAGTTCATCGGCGGCATTGTGCCGGGCGCATATGTGCTGCTGTTCGGCACGCTCGATCCGAGCAAGAGATTCTACAATTTCGGTCATGAGGCACACGCGTATTTTTTCCCCATGACGTGGCATGCGCAATGGGGACTGCCGCTGCAGATGAGTTTGTGTGCGATCGGTCTGGGGCTGTTGCTTGGCTTGGCGCCGGTGCTGCGCAGGGTTTACAACGACCCGTTCGATCGGGTCTATCCCGGCTTCTATGCTTTGTGCACGAAGGGCGGTGGTCGGTTATTCGGGTGGTTACAGTCGGGCAACGCCGGCGTGTACGTCACGTGCGTGTTCGTGGCCATGATAGGGCTCTTTGCCGGGTCGATCGGTTTCGACTTCGGATCGCTGGGCGCGAAATGGACGGCATCGATATCGATCGCTGCGGACGTGGGTACCCAACTCGAGCGTGCCGAGTTGCGCACCGGTGCGCTGCTGACTGCGCTCGTTTGTCTGTCGGCGCTGCTGATGCCGATTGTCAAGGACCGCGCCGCGCGCGTGCTCATGCTGGGCACGTGCGGGTTCTCGGTCACCGCTGTCTACTACCTCTACAAGGCACCGGACTTGGCGCTGACGCAGGTGAGCATCGAGATTGTGTCGTTAATTATGTTCCTGCTGGTGCTCTCGCTTTTGCCTACTGCGAATGCGGGTCGTCAGGTGTGGGTTGCTCCGCGGCTGATAATCGCCGGCGCCGTCGGCGCAATCGCGTTCTGGTTGACGCTGACCAGCAGCGTGGGCGCCCGACCGACAATGCCGTACCTGACCGCTCAGCACAAGCCGGTGGCGCACTTGGGCGAATATTTTCTGCGGAACTCGCATCACGCTCAGGACACGACGCGCATACCGGCTGGCGAGGTGTACGGTGGCGTGGTCGATCGCGGCGCGGCGCATCTGACCAGTTTCGGCACGGGCGGCCATGACGATGCCGGTCATGAGGGCGCCATTGAGCCGACGGTCGCAACACGCGGGCCGATGCAAACTTTGCACAAGGGCGGTGGCGGTCGCAATGTGGTGAACGTGATCCTTGTCGACTTTCGCGGGTTTGACACGATGGGCGAGATCACCGTGTTGGGGATCGCGGCGATCGGCGTGTGGACGTTGCTACGCCGCTCGCGCCACTTGGCACAGGGAAGCGGGACGAGAACGGACTTCGACAAGTCATCGAATAGCTCGACCGGTTTAGATCAATCACCATATACGGGCATCGATATCTCCAAGTCGACCGACGGCATCGACCCGGAGGATTCAGTGCTGCGGCCGGCCACGCAAGGGAGTACCCAGTCATGATGAGCACGTTGATCCTGAAGACGGCGGCGCGCATCATGGTGCCGCTGAGCCTGGTCTTCGCGGTGTACATTTATTTCAAGGGCCATCAATCACCTGGCGGCGGTTTCGTCGCCGGCCTTGTCGCCTCGGTTGCCCTGATCGTTCATCGCATGAGCGAAGGTGGTGAGAGCCTCAAACGCATGCTGCCCTGCTCGGAACGCCTGTTCATCGCGGTCGGGTTGCTGTTGGTTTTGGTGACCGGCACGGCGGCGCTCGGGTTCGGACTGCCGTTTTTAACGTCGAATCACGGTTACTCGCCGTTGCCAGATGGCTACGAGTGGGCATCAGCCATGCTGTTCGACCTGGGAGTGTTCGTGGTCGTCACCGGCGTGGTCGTCGGCATGATCAACGCACTGTCGGATGAACTGGAGTAGAGATGAATTTCGAAGTACGAATTTTGAAGTACAAAGTTAGAAGGCCTGGGCGTTGCCTCGTGGCTGGCGGTCGGTTCCGCATCGACATCATTTGGCACTTGGCGCTTTCCTGCACGGGAGTTGCGGCATGACGATCCTGACTGCGTTGATGGTCGGCGTGATCTTTGCGTCAAGCGTGTACCTGATGCTCGGCCGCGAGTTGAAGGGTGTGTGCATGGGCGTATTTTTGCTCGGCCACGGCGCGAACCTGGCGATTATCTCGTCGAGCACCTCGCCGATCGGCAGGGTTCCTCCCGTGTTGACCGATGGCGTGGCCTTGGGCCAATACGTCGATCCGCTGCCCCAGGCGTTGATCCTGACGGCCATCGTGATCGGTTTTGCCGTGCAGGCGTTCCTGCTGACTCTGCTGGTGCTGACCTGGCGGTGCAGTCAAACGCTTGAGATGGATGAACTGGCACAGGAGGGTGTGCATTGATGCGAAACCACGGGCCAAGCCCCGTTGCTAAACGGACTTCGAACGCGATATGAGCCAACATCTGATCATTCTGCTGGTTGTTGTTCCGATGCTGGCGGGCATCACGACGATTATGCTGCACCGCTCGAAGCCGGCGCAGCGTATGGCGGGCCTGTTTTTCCTGATCCTCAATGCGAGTATTGCTCTGACGGCGCTTGCCAGCGTTTATGCCGGTGCCGACCGCGCGGGCGACATTCTCGTCTCACAGATGGGCAACTGGCCGGCGCCGTTCGGCATCAGTGTGGTCGTCGATCCGCTGGCGGCGATTATGTTGGCGACTTCGAGCATCGTTTGTCTGGCGGTGTTCATCTACTGCGTTTGCCAGTTGGACGATCAGTTTGCCGGCGGGTACTTCCACCCGCTGTTTCACCTGTTGATGGTCGGCGTGCAGTGGAGTTTCATCACCGGCGATTTGTTCAATTTGTTCGTTGCGTTCGAGATCATGCTCATGGCCTCGTACGCGATGTTCTGCGTGGGTACGACACGGCCGCAGATGCGCCAGGCGTACAAATACGTCCTGCTGAACCTGATAGCGTCGACCATGTTCGTAACCTGCGCGGGGTGGTTGTACGGCCAACTCGGCACGCTGAACATGGCGGACATGGCGCGACTGGCGTTGGCGGGCGAGATTCCGGACAACGCGATCCCGGTCATTGCCATGCTGCTGCTCGTGTTCGGGATAAAGACGGCGATCTTCCCGCTGTGGTACTGGCTGCCCGACACATATCACACGTTGCCGGCGGCCGTGGCAGGCCTGTTTGCCGGGCTTCTGACCAAGGTCGGCGCCTACGTGATGATCCGCGTGTTCGTTATGATCTTCGGCACTTCGGAGGCGGTGACCCAGGTTGTTGCGCCGATCATTCTGGTCTCGGCGGGCGTGACGATGTTCCTCGGAGTGCTCGGGGCCGTGTCGATGAACACGGTGCGACGCATTCTGTCGATCCACATCATCAGCCAGGTTGGTTACATAATTATGGGCATTGGGTTGGCGATCACGGCCGGCGTGGTGTTCGAGAACCGGGTCCTCGCCGTTGCCGGTGCGATATTCTTCATTATTCACAATATGGTGGTCAAGTGCTGCCTGTTCCTGTGCGGCGGCCTGATACAGCAGCACGCGGGCAGCGACGATCTGGACAAGATAGGCGGCCTGCTGCGACGGGCGCCGTGGCTGGCGACGCTTTTTATCATCGCGGCGCTGTCGCTGGCGGGCCTGCCGCCGTTGTCGGGGTTCTTCGGCAAGTGGATGCTGATCAAGGCGGGTCTCGACGGAGGGTATTACTGGCTGGTCGGGTTCGCCGTGGCGACCAGCCTGCTGACACTGCTGTCGATGCTCAAGATATGGGGCTATGGGTTCTGGTCGCCTGCGCAGGGCGCCCACGTGCAGCAACCGGGCGTACACCCGAACACGACCGGCGGCATCATGGCCGTGGTGATGCTCGTCGTCATTGCACTGGGCATGGGGCTGGGCGCACAGGTTTTTGCCGATTTGTCGAAGTCGGCGGCGAAATTGCTGGTCGATCCTCGCCCCTACATTGCCGCGGTGCTTGGCGAAGACCGCCTGCCGTCCAATCCGGCGCCTGAGCAGATCACGTCCCGCCCGGCCGACGATCGATTCGCGGTGGTAACGCCCGTCGTACCGCTCGGTGATAGCTCATTGATCCATGATCATCACAAGGTGACACGATGAGAACTTGGCTGTTTCTGCTCAACATCCTGCTGGCGGTCCTGTGGATGTTCATGTGGGGCGAGTTCGATCTGTACACACTGCTGGTCGGCTTTGCGATCGGGTACATCCTGCTGGCGCTGGCCAGTCGGAAAATGCTCGATGGCGGCCAGCCGTATGGTCACCGGGTTTGGCGGGTCACGGTCTTTTCCATCTATTTTCTGCGCATCCTGGTCAAGGCGAACCTGCAGGTGGCGTGGGAGATCGTCACCCCGGGGTTCCACATGACGCCCGCCATCCTTCGCTACGACGTCTCGGGCATGACCGACTTGCAGATTACCACTCTGGCCAACGCGATTACGCTCACGCCGGGGACGCTTTCGGTTGACGTTGCCGACGGTCGCGACAGCCTGTACGTGCACTGCATGTACGCGAAAGATCGTGACGTCGTGATCGAGAAACTCGACGAATTACGCTATCGCCTGATGAAGGAGATTTTCGAATGATTGATCCGGTGGTGCTGGCCGTGGAATCTTGGAGCGGTCCGCTTGTGCTGTGGACGGTTGATTTCGGACTTATTGTGATCGTGTTTTCCATGGGTCTGTGCATCAGCCGGCTGGTCAAGGGTCCGCACCTGGCCGACCGCGCCATGGCGGTGGACACCTTTTCCCTGATGCTGATCGTGCTGGTCATATTGGTGACCATTCGTTTTCAGACATTGATGTTCTTCGACGGCATTCTGGTGCTGGCGCTGCTGAGTTTCGCCGGCACGGTGGCGATGGCGCAATATATCGGGCGGCCGCACCTGGGGCGGCAGCGCGAATCGTCACAGTCCGCCGGCACTGAGCAGTGACCGCAAAACTCAACGAGCAGAGGATCCCGGCATGATGATTTCATTCAACCTGCAAACAATCGTGAATTTGGCGACGGTGCTGCTGCTGCTGGCGGGTTTGTTCTTTATGCTCGTCGCGGCGCTGGGTCTGTGGAGGCTTCCGGATTTTTACCACCGGATGCATGCGGCCACCAAGGGCGCGACGCTCGGCATGCTCGGGGTGCTCGTGGCGGCCCTGATCTACCTGCCGTCCGATCATGCCGTCAGCGCCGTCAATATTTTCACCAAGGCCTTGTTGACCATTATCTTTCTTTTTATTGCCAACCCGGTCGGAGCGCACCTGTTATCGAAAGCCGCGCATCTCGATGGCTGTACCAAGTGGCAGGGCATGATCGAGGATGAACTGGACGAGGCCTGATGGCCGGTCTAAACCCGCGGGTCATCGCTGGTGATCGGATTGGCGGTAGGGTTGACCCTTGCGGTACAGATCAAGTCGGCGACTGATCTGGTCGGTCAGTGCATGGTTGCCCTTGGACTTGGCGAGATTATACGCCTTCGTGGCGGCGGCGACGGCGTTGTCATACTGTCCGGTCACGGCCAGCGCCGCGGCCAGCGTGTCGAGTGTTTTCGCATTTCCACCACCGGTCAGTGCGACGGCGTGATAGGCCAATGGAATCGCCTGTTCGGCGTCACGCACATCGGCCCGTGGGTCGGTGGCCAGAATCCACGCCTGGATATGAAATGGTTCCCACCGGTTCGGATTCAGTTGTGTGGTACGCCGGAGATGATGGATGGCATCTCTTGTGCGACCGGTTTTCTTCAGCACCAGTGCGAGGCGGAAGTGTGATCTTGCGTAATCAGGTTTTAGCGTGATTGCCCGGCGTAATGCCTGGATTGATTCATCGTGGCGTTCGGCCTGCGCCAACGCCATGCCGAGATTGAAATGCATCTGCGCCGTGCGTGGATCAATTTGGATCGCCATCCGGTGGTGATCAATCGCCTTTTCAATCAGGCCGGCAGACCGAAGCGCAATTGCCATTTGATCGTGTATGACCGCATTGCGCGGGGTCAGGCGTAGGGCCAGGCGGTATTGTTCGATTGCCTGATCATACTTGTGATGCAACATGAGCACGTTGCCTAGGTTGAAAAATGCTGCGACAAAGCGTGGATCATGATGAACCGCTAAACGATATTGCCTTGTAGCCTCATCGATTTCGCCGCGATTTTGAAGGGCGATGGCCAAGTTGTTGTGCATCTTGGCGTGGTCAGGTTTGTTCTCCAGGCCTTTGCGGTACTGATCGATAGCCTCATCTGTCCGGCCGGCCTTTTCGAGGTATCGGCCGAGGTTGTTGTGTGCTATCCACGCCTGTGGATTGTGCTTGAGCGTGTGCCGCCACAGTGTTTCCTCGTGGCGGTACGCGGGCAGTTGCCGCCATGTCAATGTGCCCAGCGCCATGAGCAACAGGGCGGTGGCAAGGATTACTGGCAGCCTAAATGCCCCTCCCCATCGCGCAACTAGGCGATGTGCCGCCGTGGTGGCCAGGGTCATCATCGCGATGGCAGCGACGTATAGCACGTGATCAGCCACAAACGAGAACCGCTGCCAATAGACGTTGAAAAACCCCGACGCCGGTCCGAGTGTAAGCCCGAAGCACAGCGCAGCGGCCAGCGGCCCACGTCCGATGCGATGGCGCAGCAGCCAAAATGACACCGGCACCGCGACCGCGCCGGCTGGAAACAGGTATTGCCACCACGCGCCGGTATCGATGGTCCAACGCGGGTAGATGAACACCAGTTCCGCCGGCCAGGCAACGGTGTACGCGTAAGACCACAACACCCGGCCCGCGATGAGACACCGCTCGAGGAACGAGAAATCCCACTCGGGACCGGACGCCCTAACGATATGGTGTTGCGTCCACATCCCTGCTCTGCACAGGTGTACCGCGGCGATTGCGAACGGCGCTAGCAACGCGGCACTACGCATGCTGATCCTGCCTCGCTTCCACCAGAGCACCACCAGCAGCACCATCGGCATTGTGATCGCCACCGTCTTGCTCAGCATGGCCAGCAGGTAACACAAAAAGGACAACACGTACCACCATTTCCGTGGGTGCGCTTCAGCTTCTCGCGGCAAGTAAAAGTGAAGAAATGCGATCATGCTGGCCAGGTAGAACGCCGTGCTCAACACGTTCTTCCGCTGCGTTATCCACGCAACCGTTTCGACGTTAACCGGGTGCAGGGCAAACACCGCCGCCGCCAGCCATGCTCCGGGTACTTTCAACATTGCCAGCAGTCGCCATAGCAGCACGGCATTGAGTGCGTGCAGCAGCACGTTGTTGACGTGATAGCCCAACGGATCAAGTCCCCAGAGACGCTTCTCAAGCCAGAAGGTTGTGAAGGTCAGCGGGTAATAGTCCGGTACGGAACCCCAGTATCGCCAGATGTGCCACAGGTCCTTGCCTGAGTCAAGCAGTTTATTGTTGGTCAGGTAGGCATCGTCATCCCATATGTAGCCGTTGCCCACGGCCGGAAGATATGCGGTCAACGTGATCACGATGAGCAAAGCGACCCAGCCCCAGCAGTGTCGATGGGCTGGTCCACCCGGCTGCGTGGTGGTCGTGCTCATGGTCTGTGTTTGCATGCGAGTCTCGTCCGGTCGTGTTGGGTACCATAATGTATCGACGCGATTCGAGCGTGGCGGCGAGTGATCTGGTTCATCTGACGCCGGCCGGCGGCGGGTTGGTGTTGCTTTGGAAACGGTGCAAGACCAGTTGCACTATTCTCGCCACCTGGCTGGTCCTGGGTATGAACAACTACGAGGGGCAGTTCGCCAAGGCCCGCCGTGTGCTTGACGCGATCGCAGGCCACTACGGCTTGAGCGTCGACGAGATGCAGTGGCGGCAGCACATGCGCTTGGATCGGGTGCTCAAGATGCGCATCAGCGGCGAGGGCGTCCAATGGTGCTCCGCCGGTCCGTCAGATGTACAAAAATGCCGGCCTTACTCACTTCCGCCGGTAGGCCGAACGACCATGCCCGGCTGGTCATGTTGGATCGGTAGGATTGGCACGACGACTTGCGCAGCCTCAAATTTCCAATCCTGTCCTTGTCCAGTCAATAACACACATACGGACGCTGAAAACCATAAACATGCACACGTTCCTGGATAGCCGTCCCATAGCGAAATTCGATGTGCCCATCGAGGAATCCGATGTTGCCACCTTCAGTTTCATCTTGTCCATTCCGGTGATTCGGTGCAATTCCCCAACCGGCAGCGTCGCTTATCCGGTATGGATGGTTAGGATGTGCGGGATTTGAGAGCCACATGCGGTC
>CAUYYV010000079.1:0-11645 GCA_963577075.1 Phycisphaerae bacterium | reverse complement strand
TGCCCACGCTAATGCGTCGTCACACGCTGCGAGGTCGCGCGCAAAGTCGTCGGGCCGTGTTCAGCCACGCCGGATAGCTTAGATGTGCACCGAGCCTGACCAATACTCACATGACATCACCTGGCGCCCGCCGCACGGTCCAAGGACAAAGATCATCGCTTGGATCATCCTCGTCATGTTCCTGATCATCCTGGTCGGTGCGATCACCTGCATCATCATGGAAATGGCGTGACCCGCTTAAGCGGGTCACGCTGTTGTCAATCGCCGTATCCGGTCGGATTTTCCTTAAACCATCGCCAGGCAGTCTCGACGATTGCGTCGATGTCCGTCCACTTCGCTCGCCAGCCCAATTCGTCTTGTATTTTTGTCGCATCGGCGTACAGGCTGGGCGGATCGCCCGGCCGGCGCGGACCGATACGCACGGGAAAATCCACGCCCGTGACACGCTTGGCCGACTCGACCATCTGCTTGACGCTGTACCCGGCACCGATGCCGAGATTGAAGAACCGCTGTTCGCCGTCGCGCAAAGCCTCGGCCACGACGATATGGGCCGCGACAAGGTCCTCGACATGGACGTAGTCACGGATGCACGTGCCGTCCGCTGTGTCGTAGTTGTCGCCGTGGATGCTGATCCCGTCTCGCCTGCCGAGTGCCGCGAAGACCAGCAGGGGCACCAGATGCGATTCAGGGTCATGGTCCTCGCCGATCGTGCCGTCGCCAGCGCAGCCGGCGACATTGAAATAACGCAGCGCCGCGAACGCGAACTGATCATTTGTTGCCGCGTAGTCGCGCAACATGCGCTCGATGAAAAGTTTCGACCATCCATAAGGATTGACCGGTTGCTGAGGCAGGTCTTCGGTGATGGGCATGTGCCGTGGTTGGCCGTACGTGGCGCAGGTCGAGCTGAACACCATCCGGTTCACACCCGCTGCATCCATCGCGCGCAGCAGGCTGAGTGTTCCGGCTGTGTTGTTGTGATAGTACCGCAGCGGCTGCTCGACCGATTCACCGACGTATGCCAGCGCGGCAAAGTGCATGACGCATTCGATGCCGCCCGTGCGCAACGCATCGATGATCTGGTCCGTTCGGGACAGGTCAAGGTGGTGGAATGTTACGCCGTCGGGTACCGCCGCACGATGGCCACGGTCGAGATTGTCCAGCACGGATACAACATGGCCCGCTTCACACAATGCCTTGACCGCATGCGATCCGATATACCCCGCCCCTCCGGTGATCAGTACGTTCATAACAGGCTCCCGCGGCAGGCTCCCGCGGCTAATATAGTCCGGCCATTCTGGCCGGACGCGTTCATGTATTGAGTCAATGCAATACCTTCAACACAAAAAACCCGCCAACCAACAGTATCACAAACAGCAGGCAGAGCCAGTTGAAATATCTATCGACAAACGGCATTGCCTTGGGTCCGATCCACCAAAATAACACCGCAACCAAGAAAAACCTTAGCCCTCGTCCCACGGCGGAAACCAGAATAAACGGCAGCAGCGGCTGCGCGAACACACCGCCCGCGATTGTAAATACCTTAAATGGAATCGGTGTAAATGCGGCTGCGAATAACACCCAAACCCCCCAGGCCGCGTACCACCGTTCCACCGTATCGAACTTTTCCTGCGAAAAACCGGGCACGTAGCGAAACATGAACTGATCAAGTGCCTCCCACGCGCCCGCGCCAATCGCGTAGCCGATAATTGCCCCCAGCACGCTCGCGACGGTGCAGACCGTGGCGAACCATATTGATCGCTTGCGATTGCCCAGGCATAGCGGACCCAGCAGCACGTCCGGCGGGATGGGAAAGAAACTGGACTCGGCGAAACTGAACGCGAACAGCGCCGTTGTCGAGTGTTTATGATGGGCAAACGACAATACCCAATCGTAGAGCCGACGATGGATCGCCCACCGGCTTATCGGGCCCACCGCCGTATCTTCTGTCGCCGCATAGTCGTTTGACATGGCCTCAATATCGGTCAGATGCGTGCCACCTGTCAGTTTTGCCCGCGAGGTTCGTCAGATATCGCCACTGCCCGAGCCATGCGAAAACTCACCCGATTTGAACCGCGACCAGTATTCCCGCAGTGAACGGCGAACCATCGACACCAAGAACAGGCCGCCCAGGATGTTGGGAAATGCCATGCTCAGGATCATCAGGTCGGAGAAATCGAGCACCGGACCTAAGCTTGCGACCGAACCGATGAACACGCAGATCACGAACAGGATGCGGAACAGTAGGACCGTCTTGTGCCCGAAAAGGTATCCATAAGCGCGTTCGCCGTAGTAACACCATGAAATCATTGTCGAGAATGCAAACAAAATAATGCTGACCGACAGGACGTATGGGAACCATGCTCCGACTTGCGTCTGCTCAAACGCATAAAGTGTTATGGCGGTACCGTTTACCTCATCCATCAATTCCGGTGCGGCGTATGCGTCAGTAATCAACACAACCATCGCGGTCATGAAGCAGATAATGATGGTGTCGATGAAGGGTTCGAGGCTGGCAACGAATCCCTCGCGCACGGGGTACGCCTGCTTGGCGGCCGAGTGCGCGATCGCCGAGCTGCCCAGCCCCGCCTCGCTGGAGAACGCTGCGCGCTTAAAGCCCAGGATCATCACGCCGATGAACCCGCCAAACGCCGAGTCCCATTTGAACGCTTCGATAAAGATTAATCGCACGTGTCCGGGTATTTCCTTGAGGTTAAACACGATGACGATCAGGCATCCCAGCACGTAGATCAGGCACATCACGGGCACAATCTTCGATGTTGCTGCGCCAATTCGCGTGATACCGCCGATGACCACGACCGCGACAAGCGTCGCCATCAGCAACCCGAACCCGTAGCTGACGTTCTTTCTCAGGTTGCCGCGTTGCTCGGCGTCCACCTTGACTTGTTCCGGCGGCAAGGTCCTTTCGACCTGTATCGGGTGGACCAGAGACCTCATCATTTTTTCAGTCAGCCCCAGACGCACATCCTCGAGTGGTGTGTTCGCATTCTTCTGCTCGTCAGTCATGACCGTTGTCAGTTGTTTGTCAGTCAGCAGCAGGCGCAGTTCGTCGCCGCTCAATTTCTTCAACTTGTTCTCGGCGACGGAAGGCTGCTCGACGAATGCACTGTAGAATCCTTCAAAGGATTGATTGGCCTGGAACATGTTGCCCCCGCCCAGTGCGCCGCCCATGCAAAACAGGGCGAAGATGATCGCCAGCAGCCTGCCGAACATGCCGAATCCAGGCCCCATTCTTTTTAACCCCGAATCGAGATAGAACATCGGCCCCCCGGAGATCGTCCCATCCTCGTTTTGTTTGCGAAACATCTGCCCGAGAGTGGACTCATGAAACTTGGCCGTCATGCCGAACAACCCCAGGAACATCATCCAGAAGATGGCGCCCGGACCGCCGGTCTTGACGGCGATTGCGACGCCGGCGATGTTGCCCAGACCGACGGTTGCTGAAAGGGCACTGGTCAGCGCGCGGAATGGCGAAACGTCGCCGGGATCATCGTCGCGTGTAAACTTGCCGCGAACGATATCGATCGCGTGTTTGAATCCACGGATATTGATCCAGCCGTACCAGAATGTGAAAAATATCGCGCCACCAGCAAGGAACAGCACGGTGAACGGCAGCGTCGGACCGTCCTCCCTCACATCGCCTTTATTGGTTATCAGGTCGCCCTGTGAATCGACGCGTTGGGTACGCTCGCCCGGCTGGAGCGTCACGATGAGGCGTTTGCCATCCGGACCGGTCTTAAAATCTCCCGCTCCGTTGAGCACGTATCCCGGCATCGCTTGATCGACGATATGATAAACCGGGTTCATTTCATAAACGAGATTGCCGTCGTCATCGGTTACCGGCTGTAGAAAAGCACCGCCGGCAACATCGAAAAACATGGCGATGCCAATCACGCCGTTAATCGTGTTGATTGTGGAGTTGAACTGTTCGCCGAGCGTGTTGGGTGTGTAAAGACGCGCGGCCTGCACCGGCGGCTGTAGTGTAACACCTACGCCGTCGGTGGACTGCGCCGATGATGGGTTGACTCCCCACATCAACGTTGTCAAAAGGGCGATCAAACAAACGGTCAGACGTTTCGATGCGAGTCCGTTCATCATTAGCACCTCTAGAAGCATCTCGGTTCTACCACGGGCTACGTATCACTTATTCACCCCGGACCAACCGCGGGTAACCCAGGCATTTGGTGATCTGCAGGTCCAGGCGGCGCATGGCCTCGAGCATGGCGCCGTCGTCGCGGCGGAGGCTGATGCCACCCGACGCGCCGGAGGCGCCTAGCGGGTCCTCGAAACCCTTGCTCGCATCGAAAAGGTGCAGGTTCGCCTGCTCGATGTTAACGTTCAGCATGGCGGCGCCCAGCGACTGTTGCGGATAGGCGTAGCCGCCTCCCTGGTAGATCGCCACCTGATTCAGGCCCGGACCGCTGAACAGGATGTAGCGGATGCTCACGTTGGTTGCGTCGGGGTCGAGCGGCGTGGACCCGGCCACCGGTTGCCAGAACATGCGCAGGACCAGCGCCTGCGACGGGTTGTCGGCCGGTCCTTGCAACAGCAGGGCGGTGAATTGACTCTTGTCGTCGAGACGATAGATACCCGACTCGAAATCACCCTTCACCGTGCGATCCTGATCGGCCTCGCTCCAGATGCCCAGATGACCGCCGCCCGTGCAGCCACTAAAAAGACACAACGCGCTGATCAACACGAGCATGTTCCTCATGACGATGTATCCTGGGTGATCGGTGACTTGTCGCTGACAGGTGGCGGTGTGCCCGGTTTGGCCGGTGGCTCGAGGCCGAGGCAGCGTAGTGCGTCGCGTTCGACGATGCCGTGCAACACCGGGCGGGGCACGTGCGGCAGGTGCGTCTGGTTGGTGAACCGATTGACCGAATAAAGATTGATGATCGCCTGCTGCGGCGTGCAAAACGGAAAGCCGCTGGCCAGCAGCAGCTTGTTGTCGGCACCGTATTCGTGGGCGAGCATCAGCGCGTGGTAAAGTTGCCACGGGTGGTTGATAAGACCGCTGATATCGGCATACACGTGACGGTGACGGCAGACCAGTTCGAGCGTCGGCTCGATCCAGGGCCGGCCGATTTGAGCGATCACCAGCCGCAGGTTGGCAAACGTACGCGCGACCTCGTCGAAGTGTTCCGACCGGGCGAACGCCATGATCGAAACGTTGGAGAACAGGTCGCCGCCGTGGATGTAGAGTGGCATGGCGCGTTTTTCGCACTGCTCGTATAGGTCCATGGCGCGGCTGTGGCAAGGGTGCATGTTCTGCGCGGCCGGGCAGAGGCTCACGCCCGCTAGGCCCAGCGAGGCCGCGTGATCGAGGCACTCCAGCGGTGCCGGTGCCAGCGGGTCAATGCCCGCAAACCCGATCAGCTTCTCCGGCTGACGATCGACGGCGGCGGCCACTTCTTTGTGACCGATTTGCGCGCCGGCGTGTCGGCAGTGCAGTCCGTGTACGATTGCGGCGTCCACCTCTGCGATGGCGCGTTCGTGGGCCGCGACTCCGCCGTCGAGCCGGTCCCACGGTGTTCGGTCCGACGGCGCCAGCCGACGCAGCGCCGCAGCGCCGAGTTGCTGCGGTTTCTGCCATACGCTGGTCGCGACGTCCACAATCATGCGGGTGATCCCGTCGATGCGTCGTATTGATCGGTCGTCAACAGCTCGTTGAACTGAGCAGGGTCGCTCATCCGGATACGCACAAGCCAGCCCCGCTCGAATGGGTCTTCGTTGAGCACGGCGGGGTTGTCGATCGCCTCCTGATTGATCTCGACGATCGTGCCGGCCACCCCGCAGTACAGCTCGCTGGTGGCCTTGACCGATTCAATCTCGCCGATCGTTTCGCCCGCGGCGACCTCGCCGTCGGCGGTAATCTCGACGAAGGTGATGTCGGTCAGTTTCTCGACGGCGAACCGGCTGACGCCGATCGTGACCACGTCGCCGTCGGCGCGGTGCCACTCGTGCGTCTTGAGATATCGCCTGTCATTCGGGCTGCCCATGATCGATACTCCGCGATGGTTGCCGACGATGATAGAAACACAGTGGGCCCGAGGCAAAAACGATTCATCGCGCCACACCGCGACCGCCGGTCGCGGCTTTATGGTCTGTCGGCGGCATGACCGTTTGTCAGATGATGCGTATGAGCAGGTCGTTGGCGGGCAAGGTGAGAAAGTCTTCGGGGCGGCGCAGGCGGATCGTGCCGGCGTCATTTTGGTAGCTGAGCGTGCGGATGTTGTGGGCGGCGACGGCGAAGGGTGCGGCATCGGGCGATTCCGGCTGCGGTGCCGCGGCGCCCTTGACGGTGATGCGCCTGATTGACCAGCCGGCGACCTGTGTGTCGAGCACGGAAGCCTCTCCATCGTTCAAGCCCTTGATGTGCAGGCGGTTGATCGTCGAGAGCAGCGAAAAATCACTTGCCGTGGCTGGCAATTGCCCCGAGGCGCTCACCACGCCGGCGAACAGATTGAACTGATCAGTGGCGCCCGCGACGACGCTACCGACGTGGCCGGCCGCAATCACGTCGGTTCGCCGGATCCAGCGGCCAACGGTCAGCTTACGGAGCGCCGTGTCGCCCGCGGCGGCCGGGGTGAGCAAAATAGTCGCGTCCAGCAGATCGGTGTGGACCGTGATCGTGTCAACCGCTTCGGCTGACAACTCGCCGGTCATCTCGGTGGCGATCACGATGTCATCGACCCGACCGGCGAAGGCGGCCGTCCAGCCGGTGGCGATGCGCCCGGCGCGAATCGTATCGGCGCACCCGGCGACCTGCCAGTTCGCTCCGCCGATCGTGTCGGTCACCAGCACTTTGCCCAACACCATGTCGTCTGGTTCCAGTCCGGCGCCGGACAGCAACAGGTCTGCATCGAAGTTGCCTTCCAGGGACAACTTGTTGTTGCCGCGGATCAGCAGTCTGTCCAGTGAGACCGCATCAATGGTGTCGGCGACTCCGTCCGTGTCATGCCAAAAGGTGGCTGCGATCAGCGCGATCGACGTGTCGACGTGCACGCTCAGGTCGTAGACCTGATCGAACGTCATGATGACCGGCCGGTGGGCGTCGCCGCTACCATTGAACGATATCAGGTGCGAACTGTCCACGTCGTCTAACGCGAGCACATCAACGCTTCCCGTGGCTGTTAGATAACCCAACAGATCGACGTGGCGCGCGTCAATTTTCTTGAGTGAGCCGTTGATCATCACGTTGTGCACGGCAGCAAGGTCGTTCTTTTGCTTCGGCGTGATCTTGAGCTTTTCGCTGCCGTTGGTGTTGTGAATCGTCACGTTTCGGCCGATCGCGTCATCGGTGACCTCACCCCAACCGTTGCCTCCGATCGTGAACTTGAGTATCTCGCCCCCGCCATCTTCCATGATGAGCTTTACATTCTTACGGCCCTCGAAATCGCCGAACAGCCACGCCAACTTGTACGTCTCGGCGCTGGCCGCTTCGTTACCCGCCGGATCGATCTCACGAACAAACACGTTCGGTGTTACGCGGGCATTGAAAAAGTAATCGCCCGGTGTCAGGTTCGCCGGCAGCACGGCCTTGACCCTGATCGTCTTCGATTGTCCAGGCTTGAGCTTGATCTTGCGGTTGATCTTTCTCACGACCAACGGGTCGGAAGCATCGATTACCGTGTCGAGCGAGGCGAACACCTCGAGAGTAAACCGGCCATTGGTGCCGATTTCACCGAGGTTCGATATGGTCATCTTGGCGGCGATCTTGTCGCCCGGGACGGCGATTGACGGCGCCTTGATCGCTTTGATCTGCACAGCCAGATCGGAATACCGCGGCCGCAGCAAAAACGCGTGCTCGACACCCGGCGAGTTTTCATCGGCGAAGTATAGGCCATGACCGACGATGTAACTGGCGTCGTTGATCGCCGTGGCCTGCTCGAGTTGCCAGTGCTCAGAGTCGTCGATCAGGTCGTTCAGATCGCGCATCTCGCCGTATTCAATGGTAAACGCATGAACCTGTCGATCGCCCTCGTCATCGCGATCCCTGATCTCGCTCCAACCGACAATCAGTCCGTTGTTGTTGATGTCGAGTGCCGAACTGAACTCACCGCCAAGCGTGCCCAGATCGGAAATGATTTCGTCTTGCCAGATGGCCGCGTGGAATCGGTTAAACCCGTTGCCATCCGTTTTGATTCGATCAGCGTCGCCGACGATCACGCCCTCGTTGTTGATGCTGTTCGCTGTGCTGGCCGGGCCGCCGAGTGTGCCTAGGTCGGTCATCACGCCTTCTCGTGAGACAAAGGCGCGAAACACCCGCTGATCGGCGGGAAACGACAGGCCAACAACGTGGCCCGACTCGTTGATCGCCTTGCCGATGCTCACATCCCCGCCAAGTGTGCCTAGGTCAGTCATCACGTCGTTTTGCCAGACGAATGCGTGTGTTGACTCTTCAGCGGATTCCTCGGCAGGTGTGCTGGCGGTGCCGGTGACCTGTCCGATATTATTGATCGCCGTGGCCCGGCTCCAACCGCCTCCGAGTGTTCCCAAATCAGTCGGGCCCTGGTTGGCCGCAAAGAGCATGGCCCGTTTGTTGAGTGTGATGTTCAAAGCGGTGCCAACCACCGTACCCGCTTCGTTGGTCGCGGTTGCCTCGCTGCGCGTATATCCGAGCGGGGTGCCGAGGTCCTGCGGGTTGGCGTTGCCCGGCCACTGTACCGCGCGCATGCTCGCAGGCCCGGTATCGGGCATCGATCGGCCCACCACCTGCAACGATTCGTTGAGATCGACGGCAAAACTGGCCGGGCCGCCCAGGGTGCCCAAATCGATGATTTCGTAGATCGCCGACAGCAGTCGCCGCGGTTCGAGTGAATCAAGGCCGACGAAACCGCTGGGCGTCGGCATCCGGGCTGCGCGGTGACAATTAAACATGGGTGATCGAATGATCTATCGACAAAGGATCGCGGCGGTGGCCATTGCCCGATAAAACCGATTGGCTGGTCGGGATATGGGGCCACGGTGTGCGGAAGGTGGGTCTCACCGGCCCGCTTCCGCAATTCATGGCTACAATTGGGTGATCGAGGTGATCCCCGGTAAAGAGGCACCGATATCCTTCGGATCGTGCAGCGGTCATACTCGATATTTGGATTCGTCAACGGGAACTGATACCATAAATGTTTTGGCCGTCGAGGTCGATATAACCAAGGCATGATTGAAGTTTTTTTCGCGGTCGGAGTGTGTCGTGCCGCCAATACCGGACGCCGACGGGGCGCTGCCACGATGTAAGCCATGAGCCAACAAGCAACCCAAACTGCCCAGCCGACCGTCAGCGATCTGGTCGATCATCTGACCCGGTTTGATGGCCCGCCCGACGAGTTTTTACTGCACTTGCTGGCGGTGCAATGCCACGTTGGATCAGCCGAAGGTGGCGCGATTCTACGTACGCGTGGCAAACAGGAACCGGAGGTTCTGGCCGTCTTCCCGGCACCCGAACAGGGCCAGGCCACGCCGGTATGGCTGGCGCAGACGGTTGAAGCGGCCCCGCGTGTGGTACGCTCGACCGAAACGGTTGTGGCGCCGATCCAGTCAGCCGGTGACTTTTATGATCAGACGCCCCGCCACCACCTGGTCATGATTCCGCTTCGCTCGGCCGAGGGCGTGCGCGGCGTCGAAGTGTTCATCCTCGAATGTCCGCCCGGCGCGTTGCTGGACCAGAGCCGTCAGCGTCTGGAGTTGACGGTGAGTCTGCTGAGCCTTTACGAGATGAGGCTTACACTGCAACGTCGCCACCAGGACCTTCAGCGGATGCGCGAGGCGTTGGAGGTGCTTGCGTCGATCAACAACAACCGCCGGTTCAAGGCCGCCACCATGGCGCTGTGCAACGAGATCGCCGCCGCCTGGCAGGCCGAGCGGGTCAGTCTTGGGTTTCTCAAGGGCCGGTACGTCAAGGCTGTGGGCATGAGCCACACCGAGAAGTTCACACGCAAGATGAAACTTGTGCTCGACATCGAGTCGGCCATGGAGGAATGCTTCGATCAGGATGTTGAGGTCGTCCATCCGCCTTCGGCGGAGGCGACGTACGTCAGCCGCGCCGCCGGTTCGTTGTCGCACAAACACGGACCGACCACCATCTGTAGCGTGCCCCTGCGTCAGGAACAGAAGACAATCGGCGTGCTCACCGTGGAGCGGCCCCCCGACCAGCCGTTCGATCTTGAGCAAATCGAGTCGCTGCGCCTGGTCTGCGAGTTGTGCACCGCGAGGCTCGACGACCTGCACGAGCACGACAAATGGTTTGGTGCCAAAGCGATGGACAAGTCGAAAAAGGGCTTGGCCGTGCTGTTGGGCACCGAGCATACTTGGGTCAAGGTGCTGGCCGTGGGTCTGTTTTTGCTCGCCGTGGTGTTGTTCGGTTTCAGCGGTACCGATTACGCCAAGGGGCCGTTCACGGTGCAGACGATCGACCAGCGTGTGGTCCCCGCGCCGTTCGGCGGCATTCTTGCGAAGGTGCTCGTCGAGGAGGCCGATCCTGTCATTGCCAACGAGACGGTGCTGGCGATCATGGATACCCAGTTACTGAATTCCGAATTGCGCAGCCAGCAGGCTGAATTGAATCAGTGGAATACGCAACGTCGCTACGCCATGCGCGCCGAAGCGCATAACTCCTACGAGCAACGGTTGGCCGAGACCAATATAGAACGCATTAAAGCGGAAATTTTCGGTATCAGGCAACATCTCAAGCAGTCCAATATCGTTGCCACCATCTCCGGCATCGTGATCGCCGGAGACCTGAAGAGGATGGAAGGCAGCCGAGTTGAGCAGGGTGATTCGCTTTTTGAGATCGGTCCGGTCGACACGCTTCGCGCCGAGATTCTCATCCCGGAGAATAGGGTCAGTGAACTGGGCGTCGACAAGGACGGCAAACCGCAGCGTGGTGAGTTGCAGACGCGGGACATGCCCGGCACCTACATCCCGTTTATCGTCGAATCAGTCGCCCCGAGGATCGATACGAGGGATCAGCAAAGTGTCGTGCGCGTGCGTGTGCTGTTCGATTCTGAAGAAGCGGGAATAGACGTGGATCAACTGTCCAAGGATCTCAAGATCGGTGCGGAAGGCGTCGCCCGTATCAAAGTGGGCAGAGCCAAGTACGGCTGGTTGTGGACCCGTGACCTGATTAACTGGATTCGCATGAAACTGTGGTGGTAATGGGATCCGGTGTCTGGGGTCTGTACGATTGGCTTTGCTCTCATTAGGCAACAACATCAGCGAGTACCGTATCTTGCTCACGAACCCTGAATCCTAAGCATGGCCGTTGATCGTCCGACATTCAGCGAATCGTGGTATCGCGTGGCGGCGCTTCGGCCGCGGCTGCGGTCGACATTGCAGACATACCGACAGCACTACCGCGGCGACATGTGGCACGTCGTCCGTGACCCGGGCAACAACCAGTTCTTTCGACTCAACGCCGCGGCGTACCACTTCGTCGGGCTGCTCGACGGCAAACGGTCGGTCGAGCAGGTCTGGGATATCTGCAACAACGAACTGGGCGACGAGGCGCCGACGCAGGGTGAGGCGATCCAGTTGCTCGGCCAACTCTACACGTCGAACCTGTTGGCTGCCGAGCTGCCCGCCGATGCTGCAGGCATGTTTGATCGCTACAAGAAGCGAGTCCGCCGCGA
>CAUYYV010000078.1:0-11715 GCA_963577075.1 Phycisphaerae bacterium | reverse complement strand
GCAGGTCGGAACGCGGCTTCTTGGAGTCCGAAGGGGACGTGCGCAGAATCGCAAGGTCGAGGGGGACACCACGCTTGATTCCTAACTGATCCACACGTCTGAACAGGTGGTGTATCTCGCCATTGCTGCGGGCGAGGGTATTTTGAATGCCATGGTTGGCTTGAGCAACTGAACGGAAATCCAAGATATCTTGAACTTCTCGGATATTTTATTTAGTCGCTGGCCGGGCCTTCGTTCGGGCATAAACATGGCCGCACGCTCCTGCGTGATGACAGGTGAGGGTGCCATGGGGGTGGTTGGACGAAGTTGGTTTACAACCATTGGCAACCGTCATGTGCCGCTATCTGGCAACCGTCATGTTGGTGTTCCAGCCTTGTCTAGGTGCACTTGCCGCACGCACTTTTGATTCAACCATGCATTTGGCGGACGATCCTTGCATGACGCAATGTGTGTGCGTGAAGGCGTGCCTCTGCGCAATGGAGACGATACCCGAGGATTCGGGCCGTATCCCGCCGCAAGTCCCCGACACGCGGGATCCCAGTCGATTGGTGAGCTCCCTGTTCTGTGCAATCCCTCTTCTCGGCCCTTTCCGTGCCGACAACACGTTTGCCTGATGATAATGCGGTGGGAAACGAGCCCGGCCCCATCCCGTTCGTTCGTTTCTCTGCATTTGGTTGAAGTGAATTTTTCCCCATCGAGAATGCTCTGCGCACTTTGGGCGGCCATGGTGTGCATGCAGAGCCGTGCGGATCCTGTGGGAGATTCCGCGGTTACGCCTTTTAACTTGATGTAGGAGAAACACGTGATGCACAAGCACATAATCTTTTGGGCAATGGTGGCTCTTGCCGGCTTCGGATGTCAGACCACTTCGACAACGCACCACGACCACGTCGAAACGGGCACGGACATAGCCGAGGCCCTGCTCAAGGACACCACCCCCATTGACGGTTCCAGCGTTACGCTCGTGGTCCATGGCATGGGCTGCCCCCTCTGCTCCAACAACCTGGGACAGATGCTCATGAAATGCCTAGCGTGGAGGGCGTCACGGTCAACCTCGATACCGGCAAGGTCGTGGTCACCCCCCCCGGCCCAACCAAGCCCACCCGCAGCGATCTGGCCGGCACGGTGGCCTGGGCGTAGCAGCCTGTGCATAACCCTGCTGCCACGAAGCCTGGCAAGGGGCGATTGATAATGCGCGAGCTGGTCACGTTCCAGCACTACGATGCTGACCCCAAGAGGTTGGACCGGGAAGCCGCCGACGTGATCCTGACCACCGACATGGCCTACGGCTTCACGGGTGACCTTGTATTCATGCTGCGGGCGGAGTACCTCGTGCGTGACCAGGATGCGCGGGGCGGGCTCCACAGTGATGACGATGGTTTCTTCGACCTGCACATCATGTTCAAGAAACGTGTCTGGCAGCAGGACGCCGGGCCCGTGGACACGCGACGCCTGGGCTTGGTGGTGGGGCTGGATCTGCCCACCGGCTCCGCCCCCTTCGGCAGCGACAGTTGGGACCCGATGTTGGGCGTGATCTATACCGAGGTGGAGGGGCGATGGGGCTTCAACGCCGCATGGCGGTGGAAGTTCAACACCGGCAGCCGGCCCAGCCCCCTGCGCGTTGGGGACGCGGGCAAGGACCTCATGATGACGGATTTATCCTGTCTCTATCGGTTGTCGCCCGATCAGTTCACGGCGCAGAAGACCAGCGCATGGTATGCCATCCTGGAGGCGAACGGATTCTACGAGACCAATGGCGACATGGAACTCTTCCTCGCTCCGGGCATCATGTACGAGGCCCACGGCTGGGCGGTGGAGGCCTCGGTACAGTTGCCGGTTTTTAAGGAGTTGGATTACCGTCCCGAAACCGAGTTTACCGTGACGGTGGGTCTGCGGCTGCTTTTTTAGAAAGGAGCATGAACCGCAGTGCAATGCCCCGTTTGTACCACAACGGGGTTCCGGGAATTTGTTGCATACAACATTGGCAACGGCATCCCGGTGCGCAGAATGGCAAGGCCGGGACTCAAATCACGTCACGCGCAGGCGGGCGCAGCGGGTGTGGGTGACGCACGCGGCGGTGCACCACCAATGCGCCATCACATCGCCGCAGGGTAACACGATGGCACAGGGCATGCCGTAGGCGGTGTTGTCATGACTGGCTGGATACCGCGGTGGATGGTCAAGGCCGAAGAACTCGCGTCCCGTGGCGTCCCACAGGCGTAATTGATTGTCGGTGTCCCATGTCTTTCCCTCGTCGTCGCTGAGTGCCGCGTAGATGCCGGGGCGGCGAGCCGAGCGGCAGGTGTAGATGGCGATCATCGTGCCGCCGCCGAGGTCGTTGATCCAACTGCTCTGGCCGGCCAGGCCGGTCGGGCGTGGCGAGGTCCATTGGCTGGCGGTCGGGTCGCCGAACTCGATGTGCAGATCGAAGTTCGTTTGTCCGCCGATTGCCTGAGCCCATTGCAGCACGCACAGCCGGTTGTCTTTCATGCGAATGTACCGGCCGTGCGAATACATCTTCTCGGTGTCAGCGGCGCTGGGAAACGTGGTGCGGTCGCCCCATGTTCGTCCGCGGTCACTGGAAAACAGGCCGTAGCCTTTGATATGCAGCGGGGCCGGATCGCCCGCCGCCTTCCACACAACGCAGGGCAGAAACCATCGGCCGTCGGCTAGTTCGACGATCGGGCCGGGCAGATCAATGCCGGGCTCGGGTCCCGGCGGTGGAAAGGCGATCGGTCTCGGCGCGGTCCACTTCCGACCCTCGTCGGTCGAGTGCAGCAGGCAGTATTGTGTCGGCCCCAAGCCGCCTGTCTGTGGGTCGTGGCGCAGCTTTTCATCTTCACTTTGCACGTTCCTGAACGCGGCGATCACCATCTCGCCGCTGGCGAGACGGGTTAGCCAACCCAGGCCGTAGGTATGGCGGCGCTCGTCGTTGGCGGTTTCCCATACCGGGCGCTCGTCCCCCCACGTCTTGCCACCGTCGAGAGACTGCTGGGTGATCAGCCGCCGGTCCAACGCGTACAGGGCCTGGCCGATCGTGTTGACACACACGATCCGGTCATCCGAGATGGCGGCCATGTTGGCGTAATAAGCCGACTTGGTTTCATAGCCGGGCGCCGGATTGCGGAAGATCGGCCCTTCATGAACGACTTCGATGGTCTTGCTCATCACGGCGGGGATCCCGTCCAAGGTCAGTGAACGAAAATATTATGCAACGAGAACATTTGGGAAAGCCATTGACCCTCAACCAGTCATTGTACTTGTCCGGCGTCGTCACTGGCAACGGCATCCCGGTGCGCAGTATCAATCACCGATGTCCGCCACCGCCCTGCGACATGGCTTCAAGTCCTGGCGGATCATGTTCAGGATCACCTGGTCTATCTGGGGCCGGTCGGCGAATCGGGTCGTTTCCCTGACGGCGGGATCGTAAATTTGACCGGATCAGCAGTGTCGGCGATATTCTAGTGCAGTCGGGGCGCCGAGCGTGGCGTCCCGGGTTGGGCCGTGTGATGCAAGTTGCCACCTCGTAGGCTGGTTGTAACTTGGTGGGCCCGGCGTCGTCATTCGCCGGGCAGTGGGTTCGACTCCCATCGCGGCGCGTTGGCAGGTTGGCGCGTGACTCGTCGGACAAGGCCGGTCGGCGCAGCACGCATATGACGCGCTATACCTGCTTGTTTTGCGGAACCGACCGGCTGGACTTGACCGACATGATCCCCACCCCGCCGCCACGTGTCCCCCAATGCGGATTCCTCTATCTGCCGCCCTATCGCGTGCAGGGTATTTCGATTGCCGGGGAAGAATCGGCGGTGCAGGTGCCCGAGTTGAACGTCTGCTTTGACATCGGACGGTCTCCTCGGCTGGCGCTGGCCAGTTCTTATATCGCGCTCAGCCACGGGCACATGGACCACTCCGGTGGGTTGCCCTATTACTTCTCGCAGCGGTATTTTCAGGGTATGGACGTCGGCAGCGTCGTCTGTCACCGCGACTTGGAAACCCCCATTCACAACATCATGCGCGCCTGGGTTCAGCTCGAAGCGCAGCGCACGCCTTATAAAGTCATTGCATTGATGCCGGATGAGCAGATTGAAATCAAGAACAATATTTTCCTGCGCGCCTTTGAAACGGTGCATACCGTGCCGTCGCTCGGGTTCGTGGTGCTTGAGCGGCGCAGCAAGCTGCGGCCGGAGCTGGCCGGCCTGCCCCAGGAGAAGCTGCTGGAGCTCAAGAGCAAGGATGAGCCTATCACGCACACGATCGAGATTCCGCTGGTCTGTTATTCGGGCGATACGGCGATGGGTCCGCACTTCGATCGCGACGATGTGCTCGATGCCGCCATCTTGATCTGCGAGTGCACATTTCTTGAACCCGGACACCGCGGTCGCGCCTCTGTCGGTCGGCACCTGCATCTCGACGACGTGCTCGAGTTGCTCGACCGCACGCGTGCCAAAGCGGTCGTGCTGACGCATATTTCAAGGCGCACCCACATTGCTTCGGCGCGCGATCAGTTGCGAAAATCACTGCCGGCACGCCACCGGGATCGGGTGTTCCTGCTCATGGACGGCCGCGAGAACCGGGCCCGGTACGAGAACCAGCAATGCGAGGCGACCGCCAGTGAAAGCGGTTGACGGCGCTCTGCCGGTCAGTGTGTGGGCTGATCCACCGGATAATGTCGCTGTTCAATGCCGGGCAGCGCAGCTTGCGGCGCAATTGGCGTGCCCGTTGGCGGGCGAACTGGACGCCGGCGGCGAAGAAATCGTGTTGGCCGTGACGGAGGCTCGGCTCGAGCTGCGCGTGGTAAAGAGCGGCGATCCTGCGTTGTGCGGCGGTCGGGCCGTGGGGGTCGAACTGACGAAACGGGACGTGGTCTCGGGCGCCGGCCGGCGGTTGTCGCAACCGCTGGCCAGGGCGATCGGCCGGCGACGGGGCAAAGCGGCGCCGACCGTGCTCGATGCCACCGCCGGGTTCGGTGAAGACGCGTTTCTGCTGGCCGCCCTGGGCTGTAACGTCCTGGCCGTCGAACGACATCCGGTCGTCGCCGCCTTGCTGCGCGACGGCCTCGAGCGCGCCGCCCAAACACATGCGCAGGTCACCGAACGAATCAAACTGGTGTGCGCCGACGCGATTGATATATTGCGCAACCGGTCGAATTGTGCCGTTGATCCTGACGTGATTTATCTCGACCCGATGTTCCCCGCCGGCCGCAAGGCCGCCGAGCGCAAGCCGATGCGCGTACTACGCCGGCTGGTCGGGGCCGATGATGACGCCGTGAAACTGTTTGGCCACGCCTTGCAATTTGCGCGGCGGCGCGTGGTGGTCAAGCGCCCACTGCACGCACCGGCGCTGGGCGGCAAACCAATGACAACGCACAAAGGCAAGGCTTTGCGCTACGACGTGTACTCCGCCGGGTAGGGCCTGGTTATTTGTCACGATTGGACAGGTCAGGCCGATCACCAGGCCTGCCTTACCCGGCCGGCAAAGCGCTCGTCTCGTCCGGTTGCGCGGCGACGAGTACGATCGGCGCTGCGATCGCGACGGAGCTGTACGTGCCCACGACGACGCCGATGAGCATGGCGAACGCGAACCCGTGTACGCCCTCGCCGCCGAAGATATACAGTGTCAGTAGCGCCATCCCCGTGGTCAGCGAGGTCAGCACGGTTCGGCTGAATGTCTGGTTGATCGAGTCGTTGATGATTGCGGGTGTCGCGTGCGCCAGTCGGCCTCGGTTCTCACGAATGCGGTCGAAGATCACGATCGTGTCATTGAGCGAGTAGCCGACGATCGTGAGCATGGCGGCTACGATGGTCAGGTCGATCTTGAAGTCGGACAGCAGAAGCGCCCGCCCGATCGGGGTGTCGGCGAGTGAAGCTGCCACGGCGATCAGGCCCAATGCGATCGCCACGTCGTGGACCAGTGCGACGATGGCGGCCAACCCGTACCGAATCGACCCGAAGCGAAGCCAGATATACGCCACGACCGCCAGCAGGCTCAGCGAAACAGCATAGATTGCGTTGAACTGCATGGTCCGCGAAACCTGCGGCGAGAAACTCGAGACGGACGCGAGGCTCGATTGAAGCGTCAGGGCGTGGCGGACGAGGCGCCACTCGGTCTGCGCCAGGCCGCCCGGCTCGTCGATGCCGGATGGGTCGTCGTTGTAATTGGTCTTGTCGTCGTAGGTGACGATAGCCAACGACTTGTAATGTGGATCAGTATCGCTGCCGGCCCCCAGGTCCAGTCCAATGATTTTGACCCGGCGATAGCCGTAAGTGTCGTGCGGGGGCTGGAACCGGCTGCGCTTGATGCGCGCTTCGGCGTCCCCGATGGTGATCGGAGGATCGATGTCGTCAATGACAATCGCTACGCCGCCGATGTATTGACCAACCTGTTCCTCGAGCACCTCGGGGCGGTCGATATTCGGGCCCAGTTCAGCGACACGGATCGGATGAATCCATTTGCCGGCTTGCTCGGCGTCGTCATGGGCAAAGCTGACCGCGAGTTTCTCGTCGAGCACATCCTTGAACGCGGCTTTGACCGCCTCGCTGACGCGGTTGTTGGTGTTGTCGGCCAGCGACGCGACCTTAAACGATTTGGCGGCGTTGTCTTCCAGGTCGCCTAGGGCAACCACCTTGACCTGGTCGCCGGACAACTCGGGGATCTCGTGAACCTCGGCGATGGCGGTGAGCCGCTTCTTGACATCGGCAATCCGCATCGGCGCCGCGTCCTGCCGCAACTCGAATCCGACCTGAGTGCCGCTTCGGAACTCGATGTCGAGCATATCCGGCCCGCGCGAAAAAACGGCGGACAATCCGCCAATCCCGATTGCGGCGCTTAGTACAAAGAAGATGTACCGTTTTCCCGCCCAGTCCACGTTCGGCCGCAGCAATCGGCCGATCGACGGCACCAGCGTGGGTATCATCGGCAGCGACCGGAAGGAGGGCACCATCAGGCTGAATTCGATCAACACGCGCGTGCAGAGCAATGCTGTAAACAGCGTCGCGAGGATGCCGATGCCCAGCGTGACGGCAAAACCGCGTACTTCGGTCGTCGCCGTGTAGCCGAGCACGAGGCAAGTGATCAGCGTGGTGAGGTTGGCATCGATGATCGTGGCCAACGCCTTGCCGTACCCCGTGCGCACGGCGGGGCGGATGTCGGCGCCACGCTCCAGTTCCTCGCGGATACGCTCGAAAATCAGCACATTGGCATCCACCGCCATGCCAATCGTCAGCACGATGGCCGCAATGCCCGGCAGCGTGAAGGTCGCGCCCAGAAAATTGACTGACATGATGCCCAGGATCATTGCCATGTTGCCGAACAGGGCGACGTTGGCAATAAGGCCGTTGACCATGTAGTAGGCGGCCATGAACGAGGCGACGACGACCATCGCCGCCACCGCCGCTTTCAGGCCGCGATCGAGATTGTCGGCGCCGAACTTGGCGTTGAACGATTGGACGGAGATGGGGCCCTTGACGCCCGCCTGGAGCGATCCGGCGTTTAGTGTGCGGATCAGGTACTGGGCCTCGCTTTCCGCGAACCCGCCGCGGCCGCCGGTGATAATGCCACTGGCACCGATAGCACCCTGGATGTTCGGCGCTGAAATGACCAGGCCGTCGAGCAGGATGGTCATCGGCTCGTTGATGTGGTTGGCGGTGAGCCGGCCCATCAATTGCCCGCCACGCGTGTTGAGATTGAATGACACGGCGCGCAAACCGGTTCTGTCTTGAGTCACGCTCGCCTGGGCCAGTTCCCAGCCGCGGTGGTCCGCGAAGTCTTTGGTGAGCGTTTCATCGATCTTGTTGCTCAGCAGCAGGTAGACGTCTTCGCCGAAGCGCTCGGCGACCAGGTTGCGGTCGCGATCGAAATAGCCGGCGGGATCACTGTGGGCAGCGGCGAATTCGGATGCCGAATCAGTGAACGCGGTCAAGTCGTCGATCACGCACCACAGGTACAGGGAGGTTTTATCTTTGGTCGGGCCTTTTTCGCGCAGTTCGGAGCGAAACTCCTCGGCGTTGGGCAGGGCCCGCGACCCCCGGCTCTGCACGGCGATGCGGAACTCGAGCACGCCCGAGCCGCGCAGCAGGGCTACGAGGTCCTCGGGGTCTTCGAGCGGACCCTTGACCTTGTCGTACTCCTTACGGGCTTTGGCCAGGTCGCGGATCGCGGCGCCGCGCTTTGGGTAACGCCCGATCAACTTCGTCAGCGCCTCGGTGCGCTTGCTCGGCTCGTATTTGCCGTCCTCAAGCCTCTTGCCCGGCTGGTCCGACAGGCTCAGCACGTTGTCCAGTTCGACCGGATTGACGTTTGTCTTCAACACGGTGGCCCAGGCGGCGCCCACCGCTCTACGAGTCTCGACGAGTTGGAGGCCCGTGGCGAAAGATTTTTCCAGGGCCTCCTTCACCTGCGATTCAAGATCATTGCGGCTCGCCTCATCGGGCAGGCCGTCAAGCCGTGACTGCAATTGTCGGTGGGTCTGCTCGGCCGTGTCGGCAACGCGTTCGGCGTCGTGGCGACGATCCAAAGTGTCGGACAGCGCCTGCAGCAGTGGCGGCATTTGCTCGTTGCCGGCCACGATCTGATCCAGATCGGCGCCGCGTTGCTCGGCGGGCAGTCGAAGAACCCGCTGCACCAGCCCCTTTGAGATGTTTTTGTCGATCAGCGCCTCGAACTTGTCGATGTAAGTGTCGCGAATCGCCTTGAGGTTCTTCGACGGCGCAGGCATCTGTACTTCGAAGCGGTTGCCCGCCAAGGGGCGCCACACCAGGTTCATCACGCCGCGTGGGTCGACGCGTTTCTTGAGCACCTCGATCGTCTGGGCCACGATCGTTTGGGCGTTGGCGCCCTGGGGCACGTCCACCTCGTAGACCAGCATCGCGCCGCCGCTCAGGTCGAGACCCAGCCGCAGCGTATTGGTCGGCGGGTACAGCATCCACACCGACCCGCCCAAAACCACGACGATCAGCAGTAGCAACCACTTCCAGCGGGCGTTGTTATCCATGGGTGTTCCGGGCAAATGCGAAGTTCCAAGTACAGGCAAGCGATCTTCTTACCGTTGTACTTGTTGCGCTGCATCTCGCACGTCTATTCTTCCTTGTCTTCGATCACGCTCTGAATGGAGTTACGCGTGAACCGGATGCGCGTGTTGGAGTTTTCGTCCACCTTGATGAGCACGTCGTGGTCGCGCACCTCGACGACGGTGCCCAGGATGCCGCCGACGGTCTGCACCTTGCTGCCCTTGTTCAGCGACGCCAGCAGTGCGGCCCTCTTCTTCTTCTCGCGTCGCTGCCCGGAGAACATGGAGAAGAACCAGACGATCATGATGCCAATCAACAGCATCCAGATTATTTGGCCGCCTCCGGACCCGCCGCCCCCTTGCCCATCGTTGGCGGCGTATTCACCGCCTGCGGGCGGCGGCGTGGTTCTACTGGTGGCCTCTGTGGGTTCGCCGCCGACTGGCGGCCTGCTGGCGGTCGGATCCTGGGTGCCGGCCTGGGCGAGTATCAGGGGGATGTGGTCGAACATCGGCGACTCCTAATCGATGGCAACGGGCCAGTGTCGGGTGACCATAGGCCAGTCATTGTGGGCAATTGCGCGGCGGATGTCCAGCATGAAGCGCTGGAAGTGGCGCAGGTTATGCGCGCTGACGAGGATCGGACCCAGCATTTCGCCGGCCAGGAACAGGTGGCGCAGGTAGCTGCGGCTAAATCCGCCGGCGCAGGCGGGGCAGTCGCAGTTTGGGTCGATCGGCGCCGGGTCGTCGCCAAAGCGTGCGTTGCGCAGTCGGACCTGGCCGGTGGGGGTAAAGGCGTTGGCGTTGCGACCGTTGCGTGTGGGCAGGACGCAATCGAACATATCCACCCCGGCGCGCACGGCGGCGAGCAGGTCGCGCTCGTAGCCAACGCCCATCAGATACCGGGGCCGATCGGCTGGAAGTTGGGGCGCGACGTGCTCGACGACCGCCTTCAGTCCGGCGTGCCCCTCGCCGACGGCGATTCCGCCGATCGCATAACCGGGCAGATCGTGGCTGCAGACATGCTCGAGGCACCAGTTGCGCCGGTCGAAGTCCGTGCCCCCCTGCACGATGCCGAACAGGGCCTGATCCGATCGGCTGTGCGCTGCGATGCACTGATCGAGCCAGCGGACAGTACGCTCGCAGGCGAGTTGGATACGGCTTGAGTCGGGTTTCGGGTTTCGGCTCTCGGGTATCGCCGAATCGGGATCAACGCCGTCTTCGTTTTTTTCGACACCCGCTTGCACCGCCGGCGGACAATCGTCGAACGCCATGATGATGTCGGCGCCCAACTCGTTCTGCGCCGCGATCGACCGCTGCGGCGTCAGGTCGATGGTCGAGCCGTCGAGGTGGCTGCGAAACGTTACGCCGGCGTCGTTGATCGTGTTGATGGCCGCGAGGCTGAAGACCTGGTAGCCGCCCGAATCTGTCAGGATCGGACCGTCCCAGCGCATCCATCGGTGTAGTCCGCCCATCTGTGCGATCAACTTCGAGCCGGGACGCAACATCAGGTGATAAGTGTTGGCCAGGATGATTTGCGCCGCGATCGCGGGCGATGCGACCATGGCTGGCAGGATGCCCTTGACCGCCGCCTGCGTGCCGACGGGCATGAACGCCGGCGTGTCGAACGCCCCGTGCGGCGTCGTGACCCGCCCGGTACGCGCGTGGCAGTCACCGTTGCCGGCAATGATCTCGAACCCAAGTGCCGTCATCGGTGCGATTGTACGAGATCGCATCGACCCGGTGTCAGCAGGCGCAGCATGGTTGTTTTTCTTGGCCGCGGACGGCAGCCCGCGGCTATCGAGCGCCTCGCATGGTTGGTGCCGCCTACCCCGCGCGGCGCTGGCGATCGGTAGCGCGTTTGAGGGCGCGCTTCTCGCGGGCACTTAGGTTGTGCAGTCCCTGCTCACGGACTTTTTCGAGAATACGATCAACCTCGGCCTGCTCGCTTGCTGTGTCCACCCGCCGCCGGCGCGCTTTTTTCTGCTGATGCCGCAGCCACACCTGCCCCGGGGCGCCGCGGCCGATGCGATCGGCAAAAGCCAGGAGATTCGGTCGCCGGATCAGAAAAAATCCCAACGCCGCACCGCCCAGGTGAGCCGCTTCACCGCCGGCGTTATGTGAGCCGGAGATAACCGACAGTGCGGCTATAACCAATACGGCAATCGCCAATGTCCGCATGGACATGGGAATCGGCGGAAACATGAGCATCACGCGCTGATGCGGAAACAAAACGGCACAACCTGCCAGGATTCCAAATAGACTGCCAGAGGCGCCGATGACAGGCGTTGTGGAATCCGCATTCAACAGGCCGGGAATAAAAGCGAGTATTGTAAAAAGCACGCCGCCGCTCGCGCCGCACAACAGGTAGAACGCGAGGAAACGTCGGACGCCAAGCTGGCTTTCAATCATGCGACCGAAAAAATAAAGGCCTATCATGTTGAACAGCAGATGAAAAAAATTCGCGTGCAGAAACTGGTAGGTAACCCATCGCCACAACTGCAGTCCGTAAACCGCCTGTTCAATCGTGAACCAGCCGGCCCGGGTAAGTGACAGCGCGTTGAGTCGGCTGCTGCCGGTGAAGATGCTGTCGAGCATAAAGACGGCGCAATTGATCGCGATCAACCACATGTACACGGTCATACCGCTCAGTCCGCCGAAGGCCGCGGGGCCCCCGCCTCCGTATCCAGCACGGTGATAATCTCGATCCTGCC
>CAUYYV010000077.1:0-11850 GCA_963577075.1 Phycisphaerae bacterium | reverse complement strand
CGTCGGCGATGTTGTCGCCACCGTCGTCGGTCGCATCAGTGTCGGTCGTGGTGATGGTGCCGGCGCCGCCGGTGGTGACCACGCCGCCCAAGAAGCCGTCGATATCAAAGTCGCCCGCACCGGCAAAGGCCACTGCGCCAGTCCCCTCGAGCGTCACGACCGACCCGGAGCCGCCCGTGCCGTCGTTGGGATCGTTGATGAATTGACGCAGCTCGGCCTCGGAAAGGACCGAGTCGCCGTCGTCACCGACGATCAGTCCGTCGAGTGCACCGGCGAAGCCGACCAGCACGTCGCCGACGCCGGCCGTGTTGCCGTCGGAGGCATCGATATCAGTCGTCGCGACGTTGCCGATTCCGCTGGAGAATTCGAGGAACGCGATGGCCTCATCGTCGGATGTGGAGGTTGCAGCCACTCCAGCCTGATCGACACCATAGAAGAAGTTGGTGCTGCCGTCGGTGGCGGGATTGGCCGGATCGACCGTCTGGAACTCGATGGCGATGTTCTCGCCGAACATGTGCACGTCGGTGATCATGCCGCCAACGAAGTCGAGCACGATCGTGTTGATCACGCCGTCAGCTTCCGTATCCGTAAAGAGGATGGTTTCAAGCGCGCCGGTCGGGCCCACAAAAATCTTGATGATCGACCCGCCGTCGGGGATCGAGACGATCACGTCCAACGCGTCGAGGGGAGTGAAGGCGGTGTAGATTTCAAGATCTTCCACGGTTCCGTTGGTGTTGCCGCCCGATGGCAGGACGCCGTCGCCCTGGACACCCGAGGGATTATCAAAGCTGAACTGGGAGCCGGCCGTGGCCGCAACCCGGTCGGTATCGATCGAGCTGAAAGAGATCTCGCCGATGCTCAACGCGAAGATCTGCACCGCGCTGTTGGCCCACAGGTCCTGGATCTCGATGCCGACGATGTCGCCGAGCATCGGCTCATCACTTGCCGAGCCGTCGAGGTTGTTCGAGTCGGCGCCCCAGTCGCCGGTCAGCACGTCGCCCTCGATAGTGATCTGATTCCAGTCGTGCTGGCCTGTTTCGAGTCCGCCGATATCGTCGACGAAACCGACGATATCCCACTCGGTCAGATCGTCGTCGCTTTCCGTGTGCGCCGTGCCGGCGGCTCGAGTGGCCAAGGCCAGCTGCGAATCGGCGGGACTGGTCGTGCCCTCGATATCGTCAATGCTCAGGGTGTTGTCGCCGGCCGCAGGGAACACCGCGGTGTAGGCGAGCGAGCCGCCGGTGAAGGTCCCGTCGACCGCAAGGATGAAGTCGGTGCCGCTGTCGGTGAAGACGGCGATGGGCGAGCCGACGGTGCCGCCGTCGACATCAAGGCCCGAGACGGACGTCAGGTTGTCCAGGCCGGCACTGACAGTGTCGACATCGCCGCGCACGCGCGTGTTGCCCGAGAAGGTGACATCGTCACCGTCGTTTTCGCCGGGCGATGAGACGTTGTCCAAGTCGCCGTCAACAATCGTATCGAGATCGTCACCGATCCTGATGGTGTTGGCTGCATCGGCGCCGGCCGTCTTGACGATCGTGACCCCGGTCCAGCTGCCGCCGATGTTGACGGCGTCAATGTCCACGAGATTGCCGCCCTGGATATTGCCCACGTCGCGATTGGCGGTGGCGGTGTCCATCCCGAGATCATCGCGGCCGTTGGTATCGAGATTGTCGATGACAAGATCGCCGGTGGCAGTGGCACCGCCGAAGCCGCCGCCGTTGCTGTCGGCGTCCAGGCTGGCGCCGTCATCGAGGCCGCCGTCGGCGTCGGTGACCAAATCGTCAATATTAAGGTCGCCAAATTGCGGGGTGGCGGCGGCGACGGTGATCGCGCCGATACCATCATCTACAATGAAGTCGTTGTCGCCGGTCATCGCACCGTTTTGCACGGCAATGCTGGTGACGTCGCTGACGGCTGCGATGCGATCTTCGGGGTCGTCGATGTTTGAGAGGATGTCCGAATCATTCCAGTTGCCTGTCTGCACGACGAAGGTGTCGAAATCAGCGGCTATGAACTCAATCCCGTCAACGCTGTCCACGCCGAGTCCGCCGCCGGCGATATCGACCGGACCAAGCGAACCGGTGGACGCGAACCCGGCACCCAGGTCGCCGTCTTCGTCCCCGGCGTCGGCGTTGGCGATAACGGTAGCGCCAGAAATCACCCCCGAACCAACCATGGTCAGCGAGCCGATGCCGTCATCGACCACCAACGTGCCGAAG
Organism: Phycisphaerae bacterium; assembly: GCA_963577075.1. Taxonomy (GTDB): domain Bacteria; phylum Planctomycetota; class Phycisphaerae; order Phycisphaerales; family Phycisphaeraceae; genus CAUYYV01. The sequence goes on along the minus strand of CAUYYV010000077.1, from coordinate 9,628 downwards.
AAGTTCGAGCCGGCGACCACGGTGAGATCGGCCTGTTGCCCGATCAGCACGTCGCCAAGCGTGTTGTCGTCTTCATCATTGGCGGCGACCACGATAACGGACCCGTTGAACGTGCCGGGGACCGTAAGGTCGCCGAGTTGGTCCGTGATGATCTGCGAACTGCTGTTGAACGAAATATTGGTGTCGCCACCTTCTTCGACCAGGAAGTTGCCGGCGATGGCGCCGTCGTCGTCACCGTCGGCGTTGGCAACGATGGTAATACCACCATCGTCGTCATCGAAGAAGTCGATCGAATTGAAGGTGATCGCCCCCGTGCCGTCAGCCACGATGATGGCCAACGTGCCGCTGGTGTCATCATGGAAGTTGACGTCCCAATCGGCGCCGCCGATCGTGCCGATAGTGTCCGCGAGGATCGCCACGTCACCTGCGCCGATGAAGTCCCAAGTACTGCTGACGCTGATCGAGTCGAACGAATCAGCTAGCACCTGCACGCTACCGGCGTTATCAGTGCTGTTGAGGGTGACGTCGCCAAACGACAACACGCCGCCGCCACCCGCCGTTGTATTGGCAATGATGTTCACGGCGCTGGTGTCGGCGCTGGCGGTGTCGCCGAGTGTGATGTCGCCGAGGCTGACCCCGCCGATGCCATCGGCCACGATGACTTCCAGCGACGCCTCGTTGTCGCCCGCGGTAGCGCCCAAGGTGATCGTGCCCGTGGTCACCGAGCCGGATATCCCGGCGGCGAGGACGACCACGGAAGTGTTGTCACTGCTGAATGAATCGAGGCTGAAGCTAGACAGCTCGGCCGTGCCACTGGCGACAAAAACCGACGAGTCGGTGGACGCTGCCGGGTCACTGGTGACCGCGCCGGTGATGACGCCGCCCATGCTCAAGACGAACGGATCGGCAAGGACTTCCACATCGGCGTCACCCGCGGTGGCGGCAAAGGTGAGCCCACCGAAGGTCGTCGAGCCCATGGCGACCGCGGTCGCGCCGGTGGTGACGGTCACGTCGCCGTCGCCCGAGAGCGTGACCAGCCCGGTCGCAACATTCGGGCCGGGCGAGTTGGCGAGGGTGAGGGTGGCGAAGCTGCCGGAATCGTCGACGTTGATCGCGCCAAAGGTCCACGTGCCGACGCCGCCGTCGGCTTCCGCTGCGAAGCTGGCGTCGAAGGCGCCGAGCGTCAGCGAAGCGGAATCAGCGAAGCCGCTGAACGTCGCGGTGTCAGCGTCGGTACCTGCCGCAACGGACATATCCAGATCGGCGGTCAAGTTCGCACCCGTGAGGTTGACCGCACCGATCGCGCTGTCGGCCAGCGTGCTGTCGATGTCGATCTCGATCGTGCCGCCGCCGAGCGCGGCGGGGAAGGTGATGTCGCCCAGGTCGCCGGCCGCCGCCGAAGGGACGGCAAGATCGGCTGCCGCCGGATCGAACGAGTCGTCATAGGTATCGTCCACGACGTAACCGGCGACTAAGGCCTCTATGGCGGAACCTGCGCCAACCGGGTCGAACACGCCGTTGGCGGAGTCATCGTTCGCAGTGTCGACGAAGTATTCCAGGTCGATCACATCACCGGCATCCATGTTGGTGAAGCTGAGACTCGGAGCGCTGCCCGCGATGCCCGTCGTGAACACCTCGACGGTGTACGTGTCGGCCGTCGCATCGGCCGGCAGGTTGACGTTCAAGGCCGTCAGCGTGTCGGCGACGCCCTCGCCGACACCGTCGACCGTCGTCACATCGAGGGTGATGCCGGCGGTCGTGTTATCGCCCAACACGGTCACCGCCACGTTGCCCGCGCCGCCACCGGCGTCGTGAAGCGAGTAGCCGGCTGGAGCGATGCCCGCAACGCTGAGCAACAGGCGTGGCTCGAGCGGCTGCATGGAGGCCGAACCGATCGGGTCGGTGAGCACCATGAACGGACGGTCGAGAGCGCGACCAACCTGTTCCGTGCCGTGACGGACCTTCTGCATCGTGCGCTTGCCCGCGCTGACGATCGAACCCAGCCGCCTGCCGATGCCGCGAAATAGCTTGTAATTCGCGGCCCGCTCATACCGTTGAACCCAAAGGCGACTCTCCATCACAGACTCCTTGTTAAAACCAGTTGGGCAATTGACCATGTTATTCTGACCGACGGCTTGACGTATCTTATTCAGCATTTTCTATGAACCCCATTTAGTGAACAAAGCATTGGCTGGTGACACCCCTTGTCGATGCAACTTAATGCACATGTCATGTCAACACATGGAATTGAATCGGCCATAAGAGGCCCGGGCCGAAAAAATATTGCCCAAAGAAGAGCGCAAGCCCGTGACGCTGCTGCGGATCAAACTGTTAAACCCCTAATCAATTTCACCGTGTCGAAAAACCAGACAGCGACTGCCACGGCACCCCCGTACCACATGTACCGAACTATTGCATCAACTTAAATAGTTGACCCCTGCCCCGGCAAGCATACCGGCACGCGGGACATTGTACAACAAGGCGGCAGAGCCCTGCAATCCGACAATCCCATGATGTGGGGAAAAACTGCCCCGCCTGCGCAACCCCGGTCAAATCGGATCGACCGCCACGGCGAGACCTGTCAAAACCGGCCCGCCGACTGCCAGTCAGCGTAAAAACCGGGGCAGAAGATATGACGGGCAGGCCAGTCTGCGGAACAATAAATCAGGGCGAGTTGTGGCCCCCCAGGGTAGCCGGCGAGACAGCCATCCAATCCATGTCGACGGACAGCACATGTTCTATATGTCGTAATTAATGGGGTTTACAAGTATGCGGCCCGTGCAAGCCAGCGCTAGCGATGCCGAACCTGCCAGTCGAAGCCCTCGACGCCGTCGAACGGCTGGCGCTGCTCATCGGGGTCGGCCGGGTCGTACGAACGGGTCACATAATAGAACAGTCCGGCCCATTGGCCGCCGACCGTCGCCGCCCCGTGCCACAGCGGCGGCGGGATGACCACCACCCCCGGCCGCTTCTCACCGATCACCGCCGACCACGCCCGCTTGTCAGCCTCACGATACACTCCCACCCGCACGTGACCGTGCAGGCACAGCCAGAAATCAGCCTGCATCTGGTGGCGATGCCAGGCCTTGACTACGCCCGGGTACTGCACCGAGTAGTTGACCTGGCCCAACGGGCCCATCACGCCCTGAAGCTGGTTCATGATCGACCAGCCGCGATCGTCCGTGAAATAGGCAAAAGGGACGAAAATCGGCTCGCAGTCGGTGCTGGCGGACTCGAAGGCATCGGCCACCGCGCCGTCAAACCTCCGCGGCGTTTCCATCTTCAAACCGGCCATGACCTCAAACTCCAAACGTCCTCGCTCATCGTCAACACGCCCCGCAGCGGCAGTCGCGTCCTTATATATGGTAGTGCAGGCTGCGATGCCCCGCGCCAGTTGCGGGCCCATCACAGCGAATCGGGCCTTTCAGGGCCTCACAATAGCAAAAACCGCCCACAATAAGCGCCGAAAGGCCGGTCGATACGCCCCCGCATCCCCCCAAGCCGCCGCCACAGTACATCACGCTGACCCTGTCGCCTGCTTCGGGATGAAATTTTGCGGCGAACTGCAGGCCCGAACCTACCATTCGTGCGCCGCACCACGCGGTAACGGTCGATACGGCTTTGCCGCCTGATACCGGCCCCGGCGTGATGGCAACTTGTCCCGGACATCCCACGGCGCACGTTGCAATACCTGGGCCTGCCACCTGGCCGCATCGGCCGGGCCGGGGATCAACATGCATCTCTAGGGCCCTGTGGTTGTATCGCCGCCCGGCTTTTTCGCTTCGCTTTCGCGGGCGACAAAGGTGGTTCGAGGCTTGACGTGCCAGGCGTTGTATTTTCCGGAAGGGAAAAAGACCTCGACCTTGACGGTCTTGTTGTGGTCACGCAGGCCAAAGTGGGCGGTCAACGGATTCTGATTGCCGCTGTTGCCGCCTGACACCTCGCGGATTTGCGCAAGTTTGCCCCCATGCGAGGTGACGCGAACACGTGCCCCAATGGCCGCGCCGTTCGACCCGGCGCCGCCGACGACCTTGACCTTGATCCAACTGTGGCGATTGCCGATGTTGCGAAACAGCCGGCCGGCGACGAACAGGTCAAGGTCGCCGTCGTTGTCGTAGTCGGCCCAGGCGACCTGGTAGCTGTTCTTGCGGCGGACCTTCAACTCATCGCCGACTTTCCTGAACCTGCCGCTGCCGTCGTTCTCAAAAAGCTCGCCCGTATCGCCCCCGTACACGGTGGTCATGTACACGTCGAGGTCGCCGTCGTTGTCGTAGTCGCCCAGGGCGGCCTTGGCGTACGACTCCTGCCAGTAGATGCCGGCGGCGGCGTCCTTGTTGGTGTCGGTGAACTTGTAATCGGGCGGACCATCGTTGACCAGCACCTGCGGACGGTTCTGCCACTTGGGCGGGTGCGCGAAGTTGACGACGATCAGGTCGAGCAGCCCATCGTTGTTCAGATCGCCCCAGCAGGAGCCGATGGTGTGGCCGGTGTAGATGTAGTCAGGCGACTCACGACCGGCGCCCGAGTCGGTGCCTGCCACGCCGCGCTGCCAGCCCTGCTCGGTGAACTTGCCGCTACCGTCGTTGACGTACAACTGGTTGGGCATCAGCCGGTAGTTCGAGACGTACAGGTCCTGATCGCCGTCGTTGTCGAAGTCGGCCCAGTTGACGCCGCGCGCCGACCACGCCTGCTTCTTGTTGAGTTGCACCGCTTTTTTGTAAGTGCCGTCGGCGTTGGATTCGATGTAGAAATCGCGCTGTGGGTTCTGTGGGTGCTCGTAGTTGGTAACGTACAGGTCGAGGATGCCGTCACCGTTGGCGTCGGCCCAGGCGGCCGACTCGCTGAGCCTGTTCGTGTTTCGGAAAAACTCGACGGATTTGAACATGCCGCCGCCCTGATTGAGTCTCAGTTCGCCCTCGCCCGTATGGCGGTAGAAATCGAGGCGACCGTCGTTGTTGGCATCGCCCCAGACGCCCGGGCCCGAGGCTCCGACTTCCACACGCTTGAACGTACCGTCGCCGTTGTTTTGCAGCAGCGCCGAGCCGTTCATCAGGTCGACGTCGCCGTCGTGATCGTAGTCCGCCCACGCCGCCTGGCCCACGCCGCCCTCGATACCCGCCGCCTCGGTGACGTCCTCGAACCGCGTCGGTTCGACGGGGTCGGCGATCACGTCTCCCTCCGGCAGCACGCACGCTGAAATTGTGATGAGCGCGAGCAGCGATATGATTCTGATTCGAGAACTGATCCTGATTGTCATTGGGCTTCCCCTGTTTGCGCCACTGATTGATTATGAATATGGTATCGCGCCGCCCGGTGGCGGTCAGGCCCGGTTCATGGCGGATCGCGACCCTCGCGATCAGTTCCGCCAGCCCGGGGCGCCTGCTGAACGGCGCATGGGTCGTATGCTCTTTGCATAAACGATCACCTGAATGACGGCGAAAACGGCGAGTATGGCGGCGGCGAGTACGTAGGGCACGCGGACGTTATCGAGTTCTTCGCCGAGCAGCCCGCCCAGCAGCGTTCCACTGGCGAAACCGACCGCTATAGACGCCTCGTGCATCCCGACAAACCCGCCACGCGTTTGATCGACGCTGCCACGCGTGGCGTAGTACATGCCGGCGAAGTAGTTGTAGCCCATCATGTGCGCGACGCCAATAACGCCGACGAGCAGCCAGGCGCCGTGCCGGGCCAGCGCGATGGCGATCATGCCCGCCGCCGCGATCGCCTGCGACATGATGGCCGTGCTCAGCCGCATGCGCCAGAACCCGAAGCGGAACATCAACAGATACGTGGCGATGGTGACGATCCTGCCGACACCGAGATACAGCCCGTGGTCATCGGACGGCACACCCAATTCGACGGCGACCTGCGGAAACAGGTACAGGATCATCGACATGCAAAAGGCACCCGAGATGTTGGCCAACCATGCCATGTACACGAACCGGGAGGCAAGCAGTTGGTCGCCGGCGGGCGCCGGCGGGGAAGCCGGGGCGGGCGCTGCCGCACCACGACGCATGACCGCCGCCACCTGCACGGCGACGACATTGGCGCACGCGAACCCGACCGCCAGTCGCAACGGCCAGTCTTCCAAGATGCCATACGCCCACCCGCTGGCAAGCTGGCCTGACAAGGCGCCCAGGTTCCACGACAGGCAGTAGAGGATCAACACCCGCCCGACGCTCCGGCGGGCCGGGCCGCCGCCCGACTCGCTCAGCCAGGCATACGCCGGCCCGAGCCCCGCCCCCATCGCGGCCGCCGCCGCCCCGTACCACAGATACATCGCGTCGCTGAGCCAGCTCGTACGGGCGCAGCCGATGGCGGCGACGACCAGCATCAGCGAGGCAAAGGTGAGGACCGGCCAGCGTCCGATCCGATCGGAAAGCCGGCCGAACAGGATGCTCGACCCGCCCAGGCAGACCGACACGCCGGCGCCGACCGATCCCATGACCCACGAGCCGGCGGCGTGGTCGGCCATGTACCGGGTGATCGCGAACATCATGCAGAAGAACCCGGCGTCCGCTAGGTACGGGCTAACCAGCAGGGCAATATGGTGTCGCTTCATCGGATCAACCACCGCCGACCGGCAAAGTGGGGTAGTGTAGCCTGCCGCGATAGCCGACGACGATACCCTTTGTGGGGGGCACGAGGTTTCAGTCAATATCAGGCCCTGTTAGAATCTCCGCGCGACTGCCGGGGTGATTAGGGCGGCTGGCATGATTAAACAATGGGCGGGCGACAACGAGTTGCTCTTCGTGGCGATCAAGATGCTGATCGCGGCGTCGGTATTCCTGCCGGCGGTGAACGTGATCGCCATCATCGCCGTCTGGCAGGAGCGCAAGATCGCCGGACACATGCAGAGCCGGCTGGGCCCCAAGCACGTCGGACCGTTCGGGATGCTGCAGACCATTGCCGACGGCATCAAGCTGCTCCTTAAAGAAGACCTGATCCCACGCGGCGCCGATCATTTCATGTTCAGACTGGCGCCGTACCTGGCGTTTGCCCCGGTGTTCGCAGCGTTCCTGGCGGTGCCGTTCGGCCCGCAGTTGTGCTTCGAGGCGAGCTTCAACATCGGGGTGCTGTACCTGTTGGCCGTGCTGTCCGTCGAGGTGATGGGCACGATCCTGGCCGGCTGGGGCTCGAACAGCAAGTGGGCCATCTACGGCGCCATGCGCGAGGCCTGCCAGATGGTCAGCTACGAGATCCCGCTGGGCATATCGATCATCTGCGGACTGCTGGTCGCCGGCACGCTGCACATGACGCAACTGAACTACCTGCAGGGCGGGGGCATATGGGACTGGTTCGTCTTCCACAACCCGTTCATATTCTGCGCGTTTCTGATCTACTTCGTCGCGTCGCTGGCGTCGACCAAGCGGGCGCCGTTCGACCTGCCGGAATCGGAAAGCGAACTGGTCGCCGGGTTCCACACCGAGTACAGCGGCTTCCGCTGGATGTACTTCTTCTCGGCCGAGTACGGCGCGATGTTCATCGTCGGTGCGATCCAGGCGATGCTGTTCATGGGCGGGTGGAACAGCGCCATACCGCCGATTTGGTTTAATTTTGAACCGGTAACGGTTCCGATCATTGGCTGGACATTGAGCACTTTATGCCTCGACCCGGTTTATTGGGCCATCGGCTACCATCCCGTTGAGGTCGGCCAGGCGTATTTCAGCGGCGCGATCGACGCGGCCACCACCTGGGGCGGCAAGGCGCAGGCCATGGGGATCAGCCCGTTCGGACTGATCGTCCTGAACCTGTACTGCCTGGCGTGGTTCGTCGCCAAGGCATGGGCGGTGATCTTCGTCCACATGTGGCTGCGTTGGACGCTGCCGCGCATCCGGATCGACCAGGTCTTGTATTCGTGCGTGAAGGTCATGCTGCCGGCCAGCCTGGTCATGCTCGCGGGCGTGGCGGTCTGGATCGCGTTCGTGCCGGCGCCGACGCCCCCGGCCGGCCTGCCGGTGCACGTCGGCCACCTCGTCGGCGCGGTGCCGTGGCTGCAGGCGACCACGCAGGTGATCCTGATGCTGCTGGGCCTGCTGATCGTCGCGTCGATCGTCGGCGTTGTGCTGTGGACCTACATCCATCGCGACAAGATGCCGCGCAAGACACTTTTCCCCGACGTGATGCCCGTTGGCAACGAGGTGCACTTCACCTCGGGCGACGAATCCGACGCCGAACCACCGTCGGCGTAGTCTCCCCGTTCAGCCGCGGACCTCGGCCCGCGTGATCCATGAAAATACGCGGCCTTTACCGGCGCGCCGCGGCAAGTTGCTGATCGATCTGCCGGCGAAGCTTGCTGTCGCGTGAAGCCGATCGCGCGAGATTCAGATACGTGCGCTGCTCGGTCCAGCGCTGCTGCCTGGCGGCGGCGGTCGATGCGTGGAAATACGCCAGCGCGCTGTCCTCGCCCGACAGCTTACGCGCCCCGCGGACAAACGCCTTGACCGCCGCAGCGTGCCGCCCGGACTCGCTGTAGATCAACCCAAGCGTCACCAGCGCGCCGCCGGCGATCTGCGGCTCGTCGCCCCCGGCGACCGTGGTCAAAAGACGTTGCGCCGACTTAAAATGCTTGAGCCGGTAGGCAGCCAGCCCCGCCAGGTAAGCCGCCTCGCGACGCTGCCCCGGCTTGCCGTGCCTGGCCAACCGCGTACCATCGCGGTAGGCGACCTTATAATCGCCGCGGTTGTACGCATCGCCTACCCGCCGCAGCGTATCCGAGGATTTGCATCCGGCGGCCGCCGCCGCCGCGACGATGCACGCCGCAACGATCACCCTGGCCGACGCGTTTGCAGTCCCCCACCGCCACGCGCCGCCGCAATCATGCTGCCCGGCCGTCTGAAGCATGGTAAGCTAGTGTAGCGAATCGCAGGAGGATCGCTGTTATGAGTGTGATCTGGCCCATCCTCCGTCACGCGCTGCGTCACCCGTGGCGAATCGCGGCGATCGATGATCGGCGAAAGTACACGAACGCCCAGATCGCCGGCGGCGCCTTGTTCATCGCCGAGCATCTCGACGCGCAGACGGACAATCCGCACGTGGGCATCCTGCTGCCGACCTCCGGCGCGTTTGCCATGACGCTGCTGGGCGCCTGGCTGGCGCGTCGCGTCGCCGTACCGCTCAACTACCTGCTCAAGCCCGATGAGCTTCGCTGCGTGATTGAAGACAGCGGGATCGACACGATCGTCAGCACGGCACAGATGATTGATTTCGTCACCGATGGCGCGTCGCCGATCCCCGAACACGTTCGCGTCCTGCCGATTGAAGATTGCGATTTCGAGGGTGTGCCGCCGCTGCGCTGGCCGCCGCTGCCCCGACGCGACGACCTAGCCGTCATCCTTTACACCTCCGGCACATCGGGCAAGCCCAAGGGCGTCATGCTCACGCACGGAAACTTTCGATCGAACGTCGACGCCGCGATCGAGCACGCCCGGATCACCAGGGCCGACACGTTTCTCGGTGTCCTGCCGCAGTTCCACAGTTTCGGGCTGACCGTGCTGACGCTGATCCCGCTGTGCGTGGGCGCGAAGGTGGTGTATTCAGCCCGGTTCGTGCCCAAGCAGATCGTCGCGATGATCCGCGAGCACCGGCCTGATATCGTGGTCGCGATCCCGTCGATGTGGGGGGCGCT
>CAUYYV010000076.1:0-11881 GCA_963577075.1 Phycisphaerae bacterium | reverse complement strand
CGAAGCGGAACTTGCTTGACAATGTTGATCGGTACCTGGCCCGGGTGTTACCAGGCATGGACTCGCAGCTCGTATTTTTCGAAGACAAGAACCAGCCGGAAACATTGCTATACGCCCAATCCATGGAGCAATACGATTCGTATTTCAAGGTGCTGCTGGAAGAAGGTCGCTGCCGTTGCTTGGCTGAACTACTGCTGGGCCAAGCCGCGGCCCCGCAGGGCGCCAGCACTTTTAACAAACCTCCCCGTATCGGCCGGGGCACGCCCCCACACCAGGATGCCTACTACTGGATACTCGAACCAAGCGAAGCCTTGACCTTGTGGATTGCCATTGACGATTCCGACCGGACGAACGGGTGCGTGCGATACGTACGGGGCTCGCACCGGTTGGGCATTCGCCGCCACGAGCCGAGCAAGGAATTTGGGTTTTCGCAGAAGATTTCTGATTACACCACCAACGACGAGCGTGGCGAGGTTGCCGTGGCAATCGATTCGGGAGACCTTGTTGTTCACCATTGCATGACCATTCACCGCACGGAGAACAACACAAGCGATCGCTCCCGGCGCGCTCTGGGCCTGGTCTATTACGCGAAGCGGGCCAAGACTGATCAGGCAGGCCGTGAGGCCCGCACCAAAAAAGTCAAGGAAGAGTGGGGGGAACGACTGTAGTCGAACGAGATGTGCGACTTGCGGCCGCTGCGTATACGCATCATCCACCTCGGGGTCCGCTTCCCCACGCAGCAGCAGATTCCGGTGTTCCTCTGCCGGCATCTTGACCCAGGCACTGGTCGGTATGTACTGAAAAGTCAGCCCGGCACGGCCGGTCAGGCGATGCCCAGGAACTGATGCGCGACGTTCCCCACGTCGCCGGCGCCCATCGTGACCAGCAGGTCGCCACCTCGACAGATTAGTTCGAGTTGCTTGACGATCGCCTCGAATGGGTAGAGGTGCATCGCCTCTTTGTCACGTTGGCGCAGCTGATCGACAAGATCAGCAGCGCGAACGGTGTGGCGCTCCTCTTCGCTGTCACGAACGAAATAGATGTGCGGCACGATCACGACGTCCGCCTCGGCGAAACTGGCGGCGAAATCGTCGAGCAGGAACCGGGTGCGGCTGTGCTGGTGGGGCTGAAAAACGCATATGACGCGCTTGGGCCGGTAATGGCGGCGAAGAGCGCGTAGGGTCGTGTCTATCTCGGTCGGATGGTGACCGTAGTCGTCGACGATGCTGATCGTCCCACTCTCGGTGCGCCGGTCGCCCAAGAACTGCATTCTGCGATCGAGCCCGCGGAAACCGCCGATCGCTGCGCTGACCTGGTCCCACGAAGCGCCCAGCCGGTGCGCCGTGATCGCCGCCACGGCGGCGTTGTATGCCATGTGCTCGCCCGGCATGGAGCACCGCCACCAAGCCACCAACTTGTCGTGCTCATGCAATTGCACCTTCGGGTTCATGGTTACCGGTTTATTGCTTTTGACTACCGGTTCCTGGCTTTGCACCAGTTCGATCCGCCAATCAGCCTGCGGTGCAAAACCGATCGTTTCGAACGGGCAATCCAGACCCGCGGTGATCGCCAGCCGGTGGCTCATCTCATAATTGATCAGCAGCGATCCGTCGCGCGGAATGAGCCGGGCGAATTGCGCAAACGCATCGACGATCTCGTCGATGCCACTGTACATGTCGAGGTGATCCGCCTCGACATTGAGGATGACGGCATGGGTCGGGAAAAAGCAGTGGAACGATCGGGCAAATTCGCAAGCCTCGGCGATGAGCAGGTCACTGCCACCGACGCGTGATCCGCCCCCGATCTGTGGGCAGTTGGCACCGACGATAAACGACGGGTCGAGCCCGCATTCGATCAACACGTGGCTGAGCAGTGACGTGGTGGTCGATTTGCCGTGCGTGCCGGCGATGGCGACACCGGTCTGCCCGATCATCAGGCTGCCCAGAAGTTGAGCGTATTTGACGACCTTGATCCCGCGTCGCTGCGCCTCGAGAACCTCGAGGTTATCGTCTCTGATCGCCGCGGAACAGACCAGGCAGTCGCAGTCGTGCGGCACGGTTTGGGCTGACTGCTCACCCGTGGTGATGCTGATGCCCTCATCGCGCAGCGTGGTGATCGCATCTGTCTCGGCCATGTCCGTGCCGGAGCACGCCGCGCCGCGCCGCGCCGCCAAACGTGCCAGGCCCGACATGCCACACCCACCGATGCCCACGAAGTGCAATCGCTGGGATGACAAGTCAACCCGCCGCGGCGCAGCATCGACGTGACTCACCTCGTGATCGGCGGCGGCGGGCGATGTTGTCAGTGGAGTCATGCTTCGGCGCGCTCCATGCACCTGGCAGGCGCCTCATCATACATCTTGTCAAGGTGCTTGTTTAGCGTGGGGCGTCCTTTTTTTGATCGTCCGGCGGGCGGGGCACCCGTGAAATTTGATCGCGACCGCAGGTTGGTAACCTGTGGGCCGTGAGAATCCTGCTGGCCAGCTCGAACCCGCACAAGATCGACGAGATTCGCGCCGTCTGGGATGCCCTCCGCGACACCGAGACTTCCTCGCCGCAGCAGGTCGAGTTGATCGGTCTCGACGCGTTGGATCATGTCATCAGCACGCCGGTCGAGGACCAGCCGACGTTCGAGGCCAACGCGTTGCTCAAGGCCCGCCACTACGCCCGGTCAGCCCAGATGCACTGCATCGCTGACGACAGCGGGCTCGAGGTCGACGCGCTCGGCGGCGACCCGGGCATCCGCAGTGCCCGCTACGCCAACGCCACGGGCCCACGCCCCATAATTGACGCCGCCAACAATAAACTGCTGCTTAAACAGCTCGGCGAAACGCCGAGCGAAAACCGCACCGCCCGCTTCATCTGCGCCATGGCGTTGTGCAACCCACGCGAAGGTTCCCCCGGCCCCATCATTGTTCTTGGTGCAATCGAGGGCCGCATTCTGGCGTCGCGGGAGGCGGGTCCCGACGAACGCGGTCGCGGCAAAAACGGGTTCGGGTACGACCCGCTTTTCATGGTACCGGAACTGGGCAAGACCACCGCCGAGCTTTCACCCCAGGAAAAGAACCGGATCAGTCACCGCGGCCAGGCCGCACGGCGCATGTGGCGGGCGTTGCACGGCGATCCGCAGGAATGGGCGTGATAAACAGTCGAGCGATCAAATCAAACACCCCCGCGGATCACACTGTTGCGTAGCATCCTTCGCCACTCGATGAGAAAGAAGGCGACCGGGCAACGAACCCCGTCATTTGTACTGGGTGCTTACAAGGGAATATCCCGCGATTCGGAGCGCCATCTTCAGTTGACGGTTTCATCGACAATGCCGTCTGCGAACTCGATGCCGTTGCGCTCGAGCAGTGTACCGATGACCCGGTAGAAGTTGGCGATCGCGACCATGTATCGCGCCCGTGCGGTAAACTCGACGATCTCGGCGTTTGTCAAGTCTTCATCCTGGCGCAGCAACTGATCAACGAAAGTGTAGGTGAGCTCCTCGTTTTCACGTCGTTTCTCCAGGGCAGTGACAACGAGTTGCGATGCCAGCCGCCCACTTTGCGACGAGCCGATGATCCTGTACGCCGCCTGGGCTTCGCGGATCGCATTCTTTATTTCCTGAACGGCATCCATGGTCAACGCCCGGTAACGGATCACCGCGCCGCGCTTCTCGATAGTGCGCTGCTGCATGGACGCTTCACCGAGGCGGTTTCCGAACGGCTGCTCGAATTGCAGCCCGATGATGTAATCGATGAAGTTGCCGTCGGTCATATTATCGTAGCTGTCACCGATATCGCTCGTGTCGACGCCGTTGTACCGAAGCTCCGCTGTCAGATCGAGCAGGGGCAGCCGCTGGTTGTCCGCCACGCGCTGACGGATGGTAGCGTCACCTATTTCCAGCAGGGCGCGTTGCAGGTCCGGGCGCTGGCGAAACGCCGTCCGCAGGGCCTTGCGTACGTTGAAGCTGATGGGCAGATCGACGGGCACGTCCACAGGGACGATCACGTCTTCGTCAGCCACCGACAGGTCGGGCAAATTAATCAGCCGCTTCAACTCATCGCAGGCCCGGCGGTAATCGAGATCCGCGGTGATCCGCCGAGTTTCACGCTGCTCGACATCGGCCGTTGCCCGATAAAACTCCACTTCCGTAACGTCATGATGTCGCCTTACATCGAGAATCGCGAGGAGCTTGTGGCTTCGCTCGAGCAGCCGCTGGCGCGACTTCAACTGCTGCATCGTGAGATACACGTTCCAGAAGGCCTGTTCCACACGGGCGGCGGTATCCAGCATTTGCTGCTTCAGGTCAGCCATGCTTTCGACACGTGCGTTGCGCGACAACAATATCTGCGATCGGGTCACGTCCGAGCCGGCGTTGCGCAACAGCGGCTGGGTGATGGCAAGCCCAACGTTTGCCTCATAGAACGTGCTGACGGTAAAGAATGACGGCACGCGCCTCCGGCGGCTGAACGTGGTGGCAACCTGGATCTGCCCGCCGGTGTCGGTCAGCTTGCGAATGCCGGTCTGAAACTCGCGGGTGTCCTCTTGCACGGAGCCGAACTGGCCCAGGCCGGCAATCGTCGGCGGCTGGGGCGTGTCCAGCTTCGTGAAGTTGAAGTTGGCGGAAAACACCGCATCGAACGCCGCCTCGGCCTGGGTGACCTGCGTCTCGGTTACGGCCGGCACCAGCCGCGCCAACCTCAGGGGCAGATTGTTCGCGATCGCCTGCTTGATCGCCTGCTCGAGCGTCATGTGATAGGCGCGGATACGCCGGTCGCCCAGCAGGTCGGGGTCGAGCTTGATTTTCTCCTTGCTGTTGGCCTCCCTTCCACTTTTCTTCTTCGCGTCAGCGAGTCTTTGTGGATGCATCTTCGCGATGATATTGCTTTCCGGGCGGCTTATCTTGATGTCGGACGCCACATCCAGCACATCTGCATAGCTGTTGATGGTTTGAAGCATCTGCTCGCGCATCAATCGACTCGGGTCGTAACCCAGCGGGTGGGTGCAACCGGCCGATGCAACAGCGACCAGAGCCAGCATCGCGGCGCAGGCTGTTGTTCGGGGCAACCTGATCGTCATGGCGGCAAGATCGTAAGTGCTGGCCGGGCACGCGTCAACGCCGACCGTACACTGTACGAAACGTCGCGTAGCCGCCACGACCCGGGCCTGCTACAATGCGAGGTTCGAGTCAACCGGTTCCCCGGATCGTCGCCGCTCGGCCCAGACAGGAGAACGACATGGCCGCCCTAAAAATGACCATGACCGAGAAGATCGTCGCAGCCCACGCCGGTCGTGCCGAGGTCGCACCCGGTGAAAACGTCTGGATCGACGTCGACGTGCTGATGACACACGATATCTGCGGGCCCGGCACGATCGGCATCTTCAAGGAACACTTCGGCGACAACGCGAGGGTGTGGGACGCCGACTCGGTCGTCATCATCCCGGATCATTACATCTTCACGGCCGAGGAAAAGTGCCATCGAAACATCCAGATCCTGCGTGACTTCGTCAAGGAGCAGGGGCTCAAGTATTACTACGACCCTGACTTCATCAAAGGTGAGGGCATGCCCAACCCGTACAAGGACCCGACGCAAACCAATTACAAGGGCGTCTGCCACAAGGCCCTGCCCGAGGAGGGCCACGTCCGTCCCGGCGAGATCCTCATCGGCACCGACAGCCATACCTGCACCAGCGGCGCATTTGGCCAATTTGCCACCGGCGTGGGCAACACTGACGCCGCGTTCATTCTCGGCACCGGCAAGATCTGGATCAAGGTCCCGCCCACCATGAAGTTCACCTTCCACGGCCAGATCCCACCGTATCTCACCGCCAAGGACCTGATCCTCGCCGTCATCGGCGATATTTCCGTCTCCGGCGGCACGTACAAGACCCTTTACTTCGCCGGCGACGGCATCAGTTCGCTCGGCCTCGAAGACCGCATGACCCTGACTAACATGGCCATCGAGGCAGGCGGCAAAAACGGCGTCTGCGACGTTGATGAAAAGACGCTTGCTTACGTCCGCAGCCGTTCCAACCGCCCCGACTGGACCATCTACACTGACGACCCCGGCTGCGATTACTGTTACGAAGCAGAATGGGACCTCGGCACGCTTGAGCCGCTGGTCGCCAAGCCGCACTCGCCCGACAACAAGGACACTGCCCGCAACTGCCGCGACGTCAAGCTTGATCGCGCTTACGTCGGCTCGTGTACCGGCGGAAAGATCACCGACATGCTCTTTGTCGCCTCCGTCGTCGAGGGCAAGCAGGTCAAGATCCCCACGTTCGTCGTGCCCGGCTCGACCGAGGTCCACGCCGACATGCTCCAGCTCAACATGCGTGGTCAGCAAAAAAGCGATGGCGAGAAATCGATCTTTGACGTGCTGCAGGACGCCGGCTGCCAGATCGGCCCGTCGAGTTGCGCCGCCTGCCTCGGCGGGCCTGCCGACACGTTCGGCCGGCTCAACGACCCGATCAACTGCATCAGCACGACCAACCGCAACTTCCCCGGCCGCATGGGCCACAAAGAGGCCGGTGTCTACCTTGCGTCGCCCCTGACCGTCGCCGCCAGCGCCCTGACCGGCCACGTCACCGACCCGCGCGAATTCGTCACCGAGCCGATCACCACCGGCACGGCGGGCGTGGCGTAGAACGGCTGGCGCAGGATGCTCCGTTGTGGGCTTGATGACACTCACCCGTGCCTATCAATTCAGCCCGACGCCAGCGATAGCCTCGCCCTATCCTCGCTGCCGGGGCATTGGCTGCGCCCACGACCTGGCCCAGGGCGATCCACGGATTTTCCACCCCGAAGCCAGCGCATTTGCATCGCCGAGAAGCACATCGCCATTCGATCAGTTTGTCAGCCGCGATGAACACGTGATACTCATGACCATGAAATGGTGATAACGCAGAGCAACCCAAGCAGGAGGCTTGGCTTTATGGCACATACTCATCATGACAAACGTTTTGACGGCAAGATCGCGCTGGTAACGGGCGGGACGGCGGGCATCGGTCGCGCGATCGCGATGGAACTGCTGCACGAGGGCGGGGCGGTGGTGACCACGTCGTTGCCGGACGACGTTGAATCTGGACATCGCGCGTTCGAGGATGCCGGGTTCGATCCGCTAATCGTCGGCGGCGACATGTCCGATGAATCGTTCTGCAAGCAGAGCGTGCAGCAAACGATCGACCGGCATGGTCGGATTGATTGCCTGGTCAACAACGCTTTTTCGTTTCTCGCCAAGTGGACCGACGCAACGCGAGACGACTGGCACGAGTCGCTCGACACCGGCCCGGTTGCGTTCGCCACGATGATCTCGCTGGTCGCCGACCTGATGAAGCAAGGCGGCGGCGGCTCGATTGTCAATATCGCCAGCATCTCATCGTGGATCGCGCAGCCGAAGCGGTGGACCTACAACGCCGCAAAAGGCGCCGTCGCGCAGATTACACGCTGCGCCGCCCTTGACCTGGCGCCTTACAACATTCGCGTCAACGGCGTCAGCCCCGGTTGGATCTGGACACGCGTCACCGACGAGGCGGCCAACCATGACCGCGACAAGTACGACAGGATATGGGGCGAATACGCGATGCTCGGCCGCATGGGCCACCCGATCGAGGTGGCACGCCCCGCCCTGTTCCTGCTCAGCGACGACGCCTCGTTCATCACCGGCGCCGACCTGTCGGTGGACGGCGGGTACATCGCCATGGGCCCCGAGGGCCTGGGCAAATCGACCATCGATTGGTCGCAATAGCCCCGGTCGACTTCTTGCGGAATCCCTTGAATGCCTTGCCATCAACTTCAATCGCGGGGTCCAGCGCCTCGATAGCGGACCGTCGCAAGCCGGGCGGGAGGCATCTTCTTTCTATAGATCGTGTGGCGGTGCGTGATCGTACTCACAATCTTGCCGAACCTCCGGGACCAACCGGGATCGTCGGAGTCGGCAAGGATCCGATCGTTCACCTCGTCTGTCGTTGCATGGTCAAAAGCATCTTGGCGCCAAGAGATGCGAGCCAACCATTGACTCCCGGCAACCGTCGAATCATACTTGGCCCGTCAAGCGGGGTTTCAGATATTCCGATTGGTGAGTATTTGCGATGAGTGCCAACGATAAGTTTCCTGATCTTATCCGCTTAACGGTGTTGCGCCAGATACCACAGGTGCTGGCGCGGTACAACGCGGATGGTTTTATCAAGCCGATCGACCCGAATGAACACATGCTCAGCGCCAGCCAGTTTATTTATCCGATGGCGTACTTTTACAAGACAAAATTTTCGGGTAATCCGTACTTCGGTGATGAATCGATCCTGCACAAAATCATCGCAATGGGCGACTTCGTCGCGATCCGAACGAGGCGGGATGGCAAGGTGCAAACCGGCCGTAAAGGCTTCGACGGTGGCTATCTGGCGCAACGCACGCTCATATTCTGGCTCGAAGCCTTTGCACTGATCAAGCGCGAGCTTGCCGCGGCGCAGCGCCGACGGTGGGAGGCGGCGATGAAGCGCACGCTGCAAGGCCTGGCGGACAAACTGGCCGGCTTCATGAGCCAAGCTCGGTTTCATTCGCAATCTTTCTACACCGGTCCGAACCACGTAAGCCTGTACGCTGCGGCGCTCTATACCGGCGCCATGGCATTCAAGCATCGCCCGTGGCAGAAGCTCGCGCTCAAGTTCGCCGAGCGATTCGCCGAGTCACAGAACCCGGAAGGATACTGGCCCGAGCACGGCGGGCCGGTGACCAACTACAACAGCGTGGCGCTGGCCGGCATGGAGCGGATAAACTTTCTTAACCCGCACCCGGTGTTGCAGGAAACTATCAGGCGCGCATTTGATTATCACGAGCGCACGACGTATCCGGACTTCACGCCGGTGGCGCTGATCGACAGGCGGATGCGCTACAAACGACCTCCGTTTCTCTGGGGATTTACCGGGTTCACCCAGTGGCCGCGTGGACGCGCTTTTCTGCGCGGGCTGGTCAGGGCACGGATCCGTTGCGACCAGCCGTTCTCCGGTGAGGAGTGCGCCCGCTGGATGGAGTGTTTCGTGCACTACCACCGCGGGCCCGTGCCTCGGTACTCCCCCTGGCGGGGCACCCGCTATCTCGGCAGCCACGCGTGTTTCATCCGCGATCGCGGCTGGCAGGTCAACTTCAACGTCAACCCGGTCGTTGTCAGCCCCAACCAGATCTTCGCGCTCGATTACCAGAACGTCGTGAGCCTCTGGCACCAGCGCACCGGATTGATCGTCGAAGGATCGCAGGGCAAGCGCCGCCCGCAGCACGGCAACTTCCTTTTCCCCGGCAGCAAGAAGCCCGGCATCATGTACACCGGCACGATCGGAACGCTATGCACCCCCCCCTATGTCGAGGCGATGCATTCAAACCACATCGACGTTCGCGTCGAAGCTGACGTCAAGAGCGCATCGACGATGACGCTGACCGCGATCGAGGTCGGCCGGCAGAAGACCGACGCGGCTCGATTCAATCTGCCGCTGTGCGTGGGTGTCGGACGCATGATCCACGTAGGCAAACGATCCTACGAGCTCTCAAAAAATAACTTGGCGGTGCACGTGCCGCGCGGCGGCGATGTAACCTTGTTCGACGGCAGGCTGACGATGCGATGTGACAAGGGTGGCCAACTGTACTTCCCGTGCCGGCCGTGGAACAGTTACAGCATCGACAACAAGAGCGGCATGGAGGCGGCGTTCCTGCGGTTCGAGATGCCGATGACTGGAAAACCGAAGTCGGCGCGGGTGACATTCCGCATTTCGTGACGGCGCCGTGCATACGCAGATGATCCCATGAGCGACAGCGAGTTTTACACCGCCAAGTCGATCTGGCCCGACCGGCAGCAGCACGAATGCAACCTGTTCGTCGGCTTCCGCGCGGTGGTGGAGGGTCCCGTTGACGGACCGGTCGTCGTGCGCATTGCGGCGGCAACGATCTATCGGGTTTCCGTCAACGGCAAATTCATCGGCCACGGACCGGCGCGGGCGGCGCATGGATATTGCCGCGTCGATCAATGGGTGCTGCCCGACGGCTTGACCGCGGGCGCCAACGTCGTCGCCATCGAGGTCGCAGGCTACAACGTCAATTGTTATTACGTCGTCAAGCAACCGTCATTTCTGCGCGCCGAGATCGTCGCGGGCGGGCGCGTGTTCGCCTCGACCGCCGGTGATGGCAGGCAATTCGAGGCCGCGATCCTGTCTCACCGCGTGCAGAAGACGCAGCGGTATAGCGCGCAGCGCACCTTTTCCGAATGCTACCGGCTGACACCGGATCATGATCGATGGCGCCATGAACCGGACGCGACGTTTGTTGTCGCAACATGCTCCGTTCAACCCGACCTTAAATTGCTGCCGCGGCGCGTGCCGTACCCGGACTTCGACATCATCCCCGCCGGACGGCATCTGCGGCAGGGCGGTATCAGAAAAACCGGCCCTCCGGCCACGCTCTGGATGGATCGCTCGCTGACACGCGTCGGTCCAACGTTCGCCGGCTTTGCGGAGAACCAGCTTGAACTTATCCCGTCGATCGAGCTTCAATATTTCGAGAATGTTTCACCCCAAGCGGCCATCGACAAGCCCGACGCCGACACCGGATTTACGCTGAAAGCCAACGAGTACCACGTACTCGACTTCGCCACCAATCTGACCGGCTTCATCGGCGCAATTGTTCATTGCCGGAAACTGGTGCGACTGTTTTTCACTTTTGATGAGTTGCTCACCGACGGTGACGTGGATTTCAAGCGGCTAAAATGCGTCAACATCGTGTCGTATGAGCTGGCCCCCGGAACCTATCGATTGGAGTCGTTCGAGCCGTACACGCTTCGATATCTGAAGCTGATCGCCCTGGCTGGCGAATGTCGCGTCGAGCAGGTCTTCCTGCGCGATCTTGCCAATCCGGACGTATACGGAGCCGAGTTCTCCTGTCCGGATGATGAATTGATCCGGGTGTTCGAGGCGGCGCGCCAGACGTTTCGCCAGAACGCGGTGGACCTGTTCATGGACTGCCCCTCGCGTGAGCGCGCCGGCTGGCTGTGCGACAGCTTCTTTACGGCTCGCGTAGCACACGACCTGTCGCACGACACCACCATCGAAAGGAACATGTACGAGAACTATCTGCTGCCGGGCACTTTCGCCGACCTGCCCAAAGGCATGCTGCCCAAGTGTTACCCGGCCGATACCGGCGGCGGCTTCCACCCCACCTGGGCCATGTGGTTCGTCGTGCAACTCAACGAATACCTGGAGCGCAGCGGCGACCGCGCCATGATCGACGCGTTGCACCCACGGGTGCTCGGCCTGCTGGAGTACTTCGAGAAGTTCCGCAACCACGACAACCTGCTCGAAAATCTAGACGGCGCCATCTTCATCGAATGGTCACAGGCCAACCAGTTCGTGCAGGACGTGAGTTACCCGGCCAACATGCTCTATGCGCGTGTGCTGGAGATTGTTGCCCGGCTATATGATGCCCCGGGCCTGGCCGGCCAAGCCGATCAGATCCGGAACGTGATCCGCGACCAATCGTTCGACGGTGAGTTCTTCGTGGATAACGCCGTTCGCGACAGCAACTCTCTAAAACCCACGCGCAACCGCACGGAGGTCTGCCAGTACTTCGCATTCTTCTTCGACGTAGCTGACGAGCAGACGCATCCGCAACTGTGGCAGGCGCTTCGCGATCAGTTCGGCCCGAAGCGCAAACGCACCGGTGATTTTTCCGACGTGCACGCGGCCAACGCCTTTGTCGGCAATTACCTGCGGATCGAACTGCTGTCCCGACATGGCCTGTGCCGACAGATTCTCGACGAGTTGAAACAATACTTTCTCCACATGGCTGACCTCACCGGAACGCTCTGGGAGCACGACAACCAATCCGCAAGCTGCAATCACGGCTTCGCCTCCCA
>CAUYYV010000075.1:0-12038 GCA_963577075.1 Phycisphaerae bacterium | reverse complement strand
GTCGTCCACTTCATCCTTCCAGGCTTGTTGGATCGCTTCGAGTATCTGCTCGTTAACCTGCTGGCCTGGCTCGGGCTCGAAATTATCCAGTGCCTCGATCAGGGCGCGTAGTTCGGTGAAACGCACGGAAATCGGGTCGGTACCCGGATGCGTCTCGGCCAATTCGTAGCCGAGGTCCTCCACGTCGGTCCAACTCAGTTTGTCGGGCATCGGCCGAGGTCTCGTCAGGCTGGTGGTGCGCGCCGGCACAAGAGGACGCTCTATTGCAGGTTGACCGGCATGATCACGCATAGGAAATCCGGCCCCGTACGGATTATGCCCGGCTTGTTGGCCGCCTTCATTTCCAGGCTCACCCGCTCGGAATCAACGACCTTGATGGCGTCTACGATGAACTGCGGGTTGAACCCGATATCGATCGGCTCACCGCTGTATTCCGCGACCTCGACGTTGACCTCCGCCTCGCCCATCTCGGGCGCCCGGCTGGTGATGACCAACCCGCTGTCGCTAAACGCCATGCGCACGCCCTTGGATTCCTCGTTGGTCAGCACGGCCGCACGCCGCACACCACTGGCGAGCGTGTCAGTGTTGAGCATCGCCTTGCGGTCGGCGTCGCGGGGGATCACGTCGTCGTAAGGCGGAAAGTTGCCCTCGATCAGATTCGACGCCAACATAGCCTCATCCGTCGCAAAGATGACTTGATTGTCGGCGATGCGGACTTTCACTTGCTGATCTGCCTCGGTGAACAGGCGTAGCATCATGTTCAGCGATTTGGTCGGTACGATCGCCGAATGCTTGCCCGGCTTGTCATCGCCCTTCGTCTGCTTGCATTCGCCTCGCGCCATCGCCAAGCGACGCCCATCGGTCGCAACGACCACTAATTTTTTACCCTCCCGCTCGATCAACACGCCGTTGATTGCGTAGCGGCTCGACTCGCGCGCGGTGGCAAAGATCGTTTGTGCAACCAGCCGGTGAAGCTCGGCGGCACCGATCTCGAAATCGGCGTCGCCCTCGAACTTCGGCACGGGCGGGAAATCATCGACCGGAAAGATGAACACCTTGAAGTGCGAGTCCTGGGCCCGCACATGTGCTGCTTCCTGATCGACCTCGATGGTCAGCGTCGGATCGGCCAACTCGCGGACGATCTGGTTGAGCTTCTCTGCTGGGATAAGGGCCGTGCCCGGCTCCAGCACTTCGACGCGTGGGCTGGTAACCTCGATGGCGACCTCGAGATCCGTCGCCGTTAGCGTCAACCCCGCGTCGCCGGCCGTCATCTTGACACAGGTCAGCACCGGCTTGGGCGTGCGCGAGACAATCACACCGTTGACCAGATTCAACGACTCTGCCAATGCCCCACGATCACAGATCAATTTCATGTCCGTTCCCCTGTCTTTGTAAACCGTAGAAACTACCGAACCGGGCCCCGGTCGGCAAGCGGCACCGCCGCCAGGCCGCTTGCCGACTTGACGCGGATCGCTAGAATAGCCCGTTTCCCCCCGGGAGTCAGGACGAACCGACCATGCCGAAGAATAAGTCCCACAAGGGTTTGCTCAAACGGGTGAAGATTACCGGTCGGGGCAAGGTCAAGTGGCGCCGGGCCGGCGCCAGCCACCTCAACAGCCACCAGGAGGGCAAAAAGGGCCGGGATCTGCGTCAGCCGCGGCTGGCCAAGGGTGCCGACATCGGCCGGATCCGGAAAATGCTGCACCGTAAGCTGACCGGCTCGGACAACCGCTAAGGAGAACGCCATGCCACGCGCATTGAAAGGCGCCGCAAGACGCCAAGCCAAGGTCCGCTGGTTCCGCCTCGCCAAGGGCAACCGTGGCACGCGGCGAAACTGCTGGCGACGCGTCAAGGAGTCAGTCATCCGCGCCGGGGTGTATGCCTACCGCGATCGGCGGCGGATCAAGCGTGATTACCGGCGCCTGTGGATTACGCGAATCAACGCCGCCGTGCGCATGCGTGACATGTCATACAGTCGATTCGTCGCGGGCCTGCGTGCAGCGAACATCCGGCTTAATCGCAAGATGCTCAGCGAGATCGCCATCAACGACCCACAGGGATTTGACCGAATCGTCGAGCAGGTCAAGTCAGTTTCGGGCCAACAAACGGCCTCGGGCTAAAAGAAACGACCTCATGCCCGGCGGTGGGCCGCAGGGTTCCTCGTGGGGCGGTCCAAGTGACCTGACAAGCTTATTTCAGATTCGTCAACACCACGATCAGGATCGCCATCGCAACGCCGACCGCCTGTCGTTTATTGATCCTCTCTTTCCACAATATCCACGCCACGATCAGCGTCAGGGCGATGATCAGCGGCGACGCGGTGCTGTAGAACATGATAGCGCCCAACACCGTAACCGCGGCAAGTAACAACCCGGTGGCGGCCATGTTGCATGCGCCGATCAGAATCCCCCACCCTATTTCATGCGACGCCGGCTTGTATCGACGCCACATCCAGCAGGAACTCGAGCTGATCGTGGCCAATGCGAACAGGCTCATTTGATACTGATATGCCGCTCGCAGCGGCACGGCGTCCAGCACAACGCCGACCTTGTGAATGATCATGATCAGCCCCCCCACGATGAACGCCGCGGCCAGCAGAACATCGCCCTTGAAGCCGATCGGGCCGTATTTACCTTGCATGGGTCGCATCAGGATCATCGCCGGGGGGATTAGCGCCACAGCCAACCAGCGTAGCGCATTCATCGTCTCGTGCTGAGGCCACAGAACGGACGCGAACACGATCGGGGCGATACTCGCCGAGTTGCACACCGCGATCGAGATACCGGTGCCAACCACCCGGAAGCACGCCAGGAGAATCAGCAAGTGCAAATAGTACAACACGCCGTTGATTGCACCCAGCATGATCGCCGCCGGCTGCAGTTCGGCCTTCACGCCGAAGGCACAAAGATAGAAAATCGCCGACAGCACCGCCGCCACCGCATAGTTGAACGCCACAACGCTGAGAATGTCATCGCCGCGGCGCTGTGTATGCCGCAGCATTTGCAGGAAAACAACAACGGCCAACATGTGCAGGATCAGGAAGTGCATGGAGACGCAACAAACTCCACAGCGCGGCTCGTATTCAGGTCCGGTATGCTATAGCACTTAGCGGCATCGTGTGCCGCGACCGGGCAACAAGGGCAAGTATTCGATCATGGCTGACGACAACACCGACCATCTGAGCCGCGAAACATGGCGGTTGTTTCGCATTCTCGCCGAGTTCGTCGAGGGGTTCGAGACGATGTGCGACATCGGCCCAGCCGTCACGGTGTTCGGCTCGGCGCGAACCAAAGCCCACGATGAGTATTACCAGATGGCCGTCGACTGTGGCCGGCTGCTCGTCGAAAACAAGTTCGCTGTCATCACCGGCGGCGGCCCGGGCATCATGGAGGCAGCCAACAAGGGTGCGTTCAAGGCTGACGGCAAGTCGATCGGCCTCAATATCAGCCTGCCGCACGAGCAGGATCCCAACGAATACCAGACGCACGAATTGGTATTTCGCTACTTCTTCGTCCGCAAGGTCATGTTCGTCAAATACGCCTCCGGGTTCATCATCTTCCCTGGCGGGTTCGGCACGATGGACGAATTCTTCGAGTCCATGACACTCATCCAGACGCTCAAGGTTGACCCGTTTCCCGTCATCTGCGTCGGCAAGAAGTTCTGGACCGGACTCATCGACTGGCTGCGCTCCACCATGCTTGAGCAGCATGGCAACATCGGCAAGGACGACCTCGAATTGTTTCGCGTCACCGACGACGTTGGCGAGGCCGTTCAACTCGTGCGTGACTGCTACGACAACAAGTGTTGGCTAAGCTCCCGCCCCCAACCCCCAATCTCCGCCGCCGCCGCCCGGCCCACCGCCGAAGGCACCCGCATCGGCATCGACCCGCGGAAACCCAATCGTCGGTGACTCAAACCGTCGTCACACATGGCCACGGCCATCGGTTGCGGACGCACGTGGAGATTAAGGATGGCGACCGTCGAATCGGACCTGGCGCAACGCGTCGGCCTGCTCATACACCGCCTCGACGCAGCCCCCGTTGGCCGTTGAGTCGCGGTTAAACTTAGATATTTCGTGCCAGTTTGTGTCCCTCCAGAATTGCGTGTTGCAAGGTTCGCGGCGCGAAGCAATCGCCGATCAGTTCAACTCGATCGATTTTACATTTCAGTTGGCCTTCCAATCCACAGACCGCCTCGCCGCCGAACGCGTAGACGCACGCGTCATACGGACCCATTTCAACCTGTTGTTTGCTCCAGATATTTTCAACGACGACGGTACTGGAATGAAATTCCAGTACGCGTAAGTGATTGTGAATCCTCACCCCCTTTGAATACAAACGCTCCAGCACGGGCGGTAGCGTGGTAGCGCCCAGAAAGCTGCCAACTGTTGCCTCGGTGGTGACGATATCCACATGCTTTCCACGCTCGAGTAAATACTCCGCAGCCGACGGGGCCTGATGGCCGTATTCTTCATCGATGACCAGGATCCGAGTGCCGGGCAATTTCTCGCCATTGAGCACCTGCCACACGTCATAACCACTCTCGCTGACGCCGGGGATGCTGGGATTGAATGGTTTTGCCCCCGTGGCAATCACGACGACGTCGGGGGATTCGGCCAGCACCAATTCGGCGGTGGCTTCTGTTCCCAGTCGCATGTCAACGCCAAGTTTTCGACATTGCTGCGCCGCATATTGAGCCGCGCCATCGAATTCTTGGCGCGTGGGCGCTTTGCGGGCAATCAATGTCTGGCCACCCGGTTCATCGTTCTTTTCAAACAGTATGACTTCGTGTGCGCGTAGCCGCGCAATGCGGGCACATTCCAATCCGGCAGGACCACCGCCAACCACAACGATCTTTTTCGGAGTATCCGATTTAGGGAGGTCGAACCATTCCTTTTCGCGCCCTATCACCGCGTTTTGCACGCACGTGACGCCGAGCCCGTTGTAAATCCGGTCAATACAACCTTGGTTGTAGCCACGGCATTGACGGATGTCGTCCAGCCGGCCCTCGCGAGCCTTGTTGGGTAAGTCTGGATCGGCAATCAACGAACGGTTCATCACGCACAGATCTGCCTGGCCCTCCCGCAGGACGCGTTCAGCAACTTCTGGATGGTTAATCCGCCCGACCGCGATGACAGGCGCCTTGACCACCTGCCGGATGCTGGCGGCCAATGGACAGTAAACGGCCTGCGGAAACGACATGTTCGGAATGGCTTTGGCCTCGCCTGAATAGGTCTCGGCCGTCGATCCGATGATGTTGAAGTAATCGATGATCTTTAGTTCATCAAGCCGGCCGGCGATGTCCTGGCAGAGGGCATTTTCTAATCCATTGTCGATGAAGTCGTCGCCAGTCATGCGGATGCCGATGATAAAAGATCGTCCGACACGCTCGCGCACGGCCTCCAACACATCAACACCAAATCTCAGTCTGTTTTCAAGCGATCCTCCATAATTGTCGTCACGCACGTTGGAATTCGGCGACCAGAACTGGTCAATCAAATGTCCGTGACTGGCCATCACCTCGCAACCATCAAACCCACCCTTTTGCAACCGTTCGGCCGCGTCGGCGAATGCGCTGACCAATTCATCGATATTCTGATCGTCAACCGGGTGGGGCGTCTCGCGGTGGCTTGGTTCGCGGATGGCCGAGGCAGAATACAACCGTTCCCAAGTTGCTGCGCTGCGTCCGCGACGTCCACGATGCGTGATCTGGGCTACACAGGGGGCATCGTAGTCGTGCATCGTGTCCGAGAACACCTGCAAGTACGGAATCACCCGGTCTTCAAATAATTCGACTCCGTTCCAGTCCCTGCCCGGACTGGTGGCGTGGACACTGGCGGAGCCAAAACACATGATGAGCCCGACTCCTCCGCGAGCCTTGAGTTCATAGTAGCGACGCATTCGTTCAGTGGGCATGCCGTCGTCTGCCAGACACTCGGCATGCGCACTACAACAAATCCGATTCTTCACCCGTCGCGGGCCGATGGTGATTGCAGAAAAGAGCAGTGGAAACTGGGGACTCATGGCTGATAAGCTACACCTTGCACCTATTATTTCCCAAACGGCCCTTGCCAGACTCCATTGCCAGGCCTCCAGATCATCAGGGTAACACCCCCATCGGGGAAAATTCAAGGCTAAGCTGCCTGCTTCGAATTGTGGCCCCAAGAAACTTGATCCGGTTCTATATGAAAGAATCCAGCTAGTCTTGTAGCAGGCTTATTTATTCCGGCGATGTGTGATACTTCTCTGTTTTCGGGTTCGCCAAGACCCGGGGTCATTTAAGGTCGAACAACTCGTTTGCGACGGGTCCGAACCAGCCGATGTCGGCTGCGGCATGCGTGGAGGCCTCGCCGCCGCGGGTAAACGTCCTGCGCCGCGGCGCGACGTGACCGTCAGCCCACACCACGTTGACCCGCCGGCTGTGGCGGAAATGAATGGAGGGCACCGGCTGCGAACCCGACGGCTCGCCCGGCGCGAGTTGGAAAAACGGCGGCTCGGCGAAGGAATACTCGATCAACCCGGCGGCCGAGGCCAGTGCCGCGTCGGTGAACATGATCGTTTCGGCCTGACGGTGAACCTGCTCGATCGTGGCGCTGGTGCGTGCGGCCTCGGGCGTGAAGCCGAACAGGTCGTTGCGACCCCCGACGTACTGCTGGTTGTACCCGTACCCGCCGGTGCCGGCCTCGAAGGCGGTGCCGCCGAGGTCCGCATGACCCTCGAAACTCGGGCATCGCTTGACCTGCCCACCGTTGTCAATGTACTGCCGCAGCGGGCCACGGGTCGGATCGAACCAGTTGTCCTGCGGATCGGCCGACAACCCCGGCGAGTTGCGAACCCCGTGCCAGCGGTTGCGTCCCCCGAACCCTACAAAGATATCCTCCGCCGCCAGCACATAACGCTGCTCGTGGTCGCGGGCGAACACGGTGTTGGCCATCGCCAGTTGCCGCGCGTTCGATCCGCAGACCGAAGCACGGGCTGACTCCCGGCCGCTGCGTAACGCCGGCAGCATCAGCCCGATCAGCACCACGATCACCGCCATGACCACGAGTAACTCGATCAAACTAAAAGCCTGAGGTTGTGGGTTGTGATCACGCATGGCGTTGATTCAGCGCAATCAATCAGTGTGGTATGCGTTGCCTGCGGATCCGGCGCGCAACCGCCATCACGGCGATGCCGACCAGCAGCGCCCCCGTCCCCGGTTCGGGCAGCACCCCGACCGCGTCGAGATCCAAGCCGCCACTGTCAATCGTCACCCACGAATCATAAATAGTGTTCGAGATCGCGTCATCGAAATCGCCGCTGCCCGGAATATCGACCACACGCACGAAGTGGATGTCGGATAGATCGACCTGGCCGCCCTGCACAAGCGGATTTGCCTCCAATTCACTCAAATCAAACGGCGTACCCCAGTCCGCCAAGTGTTTGCCCGCCAGGTTGAACACCCCGGTCGGATCGAAAGAGGCAAAATCGTGCGTGCCCGGCGTGGAAAAGGTCGTGTTCAGGTCGCCCAGCGTGTAATCGACGCGACCGTCGAAGCGGGCAAAGTTGACGCCGTCGGTCGAAACCTCGACGTACCCCAATTCGCCGAACACCAGGTTGACCGACACGCCAAACCCGCCGGGAAAGGCATTCTCGAAGACCGCGAAATCGGGACCGTTGATGTCGCGGATAGGGCTGGCAAACCCGAGCGTGATGGAGCCGGGCTGGGCACCGCCGTCGATCTGCGTCTGCGTCAGGTCGCCCAGTGACACGGTGCGCAGCGAGGTGTCATCGAACGGGTCCTGCGGATCGTTGATAAGCCGATCATCCGCGGCCGGGCCCAGCGCGTGATTCGGGTCGCTGTTGATACTGAACACCGTATCGCTGACGTTCGATGCCCGCGAATAATCGATGACTGACGTGGCCCAGTGCCGAATCATCAGGCTGTCGGCGTGGATCGGCGCATCGTAAGGATTGGCCGAGTCGTTGCTGTGCTGGGAATACGGCCCCGCCGACACCGGCGCATGCAAGCACAGATGCACCGCCAGCGCAGCTACAATCGTTCGAAACACGGCACTTGGCATCGAGACCTCCTCGCCCTGATTCGCGCAGGGCGTCCCCTTGTGGTGGCAAAAGATTTCCAAGTCCAGGCGTCGGGAGTTTGCGGCAGGGTCGGTCATGCCCAGGGGGCCGACATGTCGAACCCGCGGCGTCCCTTGGCGCGAGGACACGCATCGACGGCTCGACAGGCAGGTCTTCCGGCTTAGGGCTTGGTGGCGACCGATCGGCCTTCCCGTCGGACGCTTCAGACGGCCCGACAGTGGCTTCGATTATTTCGGTCGCCCCGCCCATCACGGCGGCGCGTCCGCGGGGGAATCCTGGCCGGTCAGACTCAACGCCACCGGCCAATCACCCCACTTCCCTTTTCACCCGATGCCGCAGGGGTTTCGCGACGATGGGCACCTGTCGAATCATCGATCAGTCTAATCCGCCCACGGCATCAACACAATCGAACAAATCGACAACGCGAACCGGGGCGTGGAATTGGCGTTAATGAGAATGTATTATCATGTAGACCCGTGGCGAGAGCGAAGATGAAATATCCGGCTTTGGCCATCGTGATGTGGATCACAGCCGCAGGACCCCTCGGCTGCGGTCAAACCGCCGAGCATAAACCGCCTGATAGCAAGGTACGCGTGGTCGTCAGCATCGCACCGCAAGCATCGCTGGTCGAACAGGTCGGCGGCCAGCATGTCGAGGTGATCACGTTGATCGGCCCGGCCGAGAGCCCCGCCACGTACCAGCCCAGCGACGCGCAGGTAAGCAGTCTCATGCGGGCCGCCGTCTATTTCCGCATCGGCGTGCCGTTTGAGAATGGACCGTGGTTTCGAGGCATCGAAAGATCCGGAAAGCCGGTGGTCGTCGATCTACGCCAGGGCATCGACCTGCGTGACATCAGGGGTCACCATCACAAACACCAACGTGGGCTGCAAGGCAAAGATCCACACATCTGGCTCAGCCCGCGCAACCTGAAGATCATGGCGGCGACGATTGCGAAAACCTTCGCCGGTATTGACACGGCTCATGCGCAACAATACACAAACAATCTCGCAACGGTCGAACAAAGACTGGACCAGGCCGATCGCACGATTCGCGCCATGACCGAACCAATCCGCGGCAAAGCGTTTATCGTCTTTCATCCGGGGTGGGGTTATTTCGCCGATGAATACGGTTTGCAGCAGATCGAGATCGAGATCGAGGGCAAGCAACCGGCTGATCACGAGTTGACTGGATTGCAGGTCGAGGCGCATCGCCTCGGTATTAAAACGATCTTTGTGCAACCGCAGTTTGGCGGTGCGGCCGCCCGTGCGGTGGCGGCGACGATCGGCGCTCGCATCGAGACGGTTGATCCGCTGGCGCAAGACGTGGCGACGAACCTTATCCACATGGCCAAAATCATGGCAGAATCGTACGACTGAAGAAGCCTATTACATGGCGCATAGCAATACGATCGTTGAAATCGAGGGCGTGACGTTCGCTTACGCGTCAGCCAACGCGAACGGGCCGGTGCTCGACGATGTGTCTTTGCGCATCGATCCGCACGATTTTCTCGGCGTGATCGGCCCCAATGGTGGCGGCAAGACAACGCTTTTGAAGATTATGCTCGGACTGCTCGCTCCGCAGCGTGGGCGCGTCAGCGTGTTCGGCCGCCCACCTGCCGAGGTGCGTGCATCAATCGGGTACGTCCCCCAGCATGCGCAGATCGATCCGACGGTGCCGGCCAACGTGCTCGACGTGGTGTTGACCGGCCGGCTCGGCCGGGCCCCGTGGGGCGCAATGTATCGCCGGTCGCACGTCGACGCGGCCCGCGAAGCGTTGCGCCAGACGCAGACCGAGGATCTCATCACCCGCCCGCTCGCCACGCTCTCCGGCGGTCAACGCCAACGCGTGCTGATTGCGCGCGCCCTGGCCGGCGACGCCAAGCTCCTGTTGCTCGACGAACCGACTGCCAGCGTCGACCCACAGGCTGAACGCGACCTGACCAACCTGCTGCATCAACTCAACGAAAAAATGCCCATCGTGCTGGTCAGCCACGACATCTCGTTTGTTTCGACGCATCTCAAACGCGTCGCCTGCCTGAACCAGCGACTGACCTGCCACGCAACCCACGAGATCGACGACAACGTGATCGCGCAGATGTACCGCGGCCACATGCGCTCCGTCCATCACCCCCACGATTGCACGCTCGCCGACCCGGGCTGCGAACAGAACCACGGTGACACATGATCGACTATTTTCGCGACATGCCTGACAACCCCTTTCTGATCCGGGGCCTCGCCGCGGGGCTGCTGGCTAGTGCGGCGTGCGGCATGGTCGGGCCATACGTGATTACCCGTCGGATCGTGTTCCTGACCGGCGCGATTGCGCATACGGCGGTTGGAGGCATCGGTGCTGCGATCTTTATCAAGTGGCACTGGCCCGAGATGTTCGGATGGCTGTCGCCGCTGCACGGTGCGTTCATCGCCTCGGTGGCCGCAGCCATGCTGATCGGCGTGGTGCACGACCGCGTCGCCGAGCGGATGGACACGCTCATCGGCGCCATATGGGCCGTCGGCATGTCGACAGG
Source organism: Phycisphaerae bacterium (assembly GCA_963577075.1). GTDB lineage: Bacteria > Planctomycetota > Phycisphaerae > Phycisphaerales > Phycisphaeraceae > CAUYYV01. Next base: position 1,433 of record CAUYYV010000075.1, on the reverse strand, counting down.
CATCGTGCTAATCAAATTTACCCCCGGATATCACGCAGAATTGATGAGTTATCTGTTCGGCAGCATCACCTACGTGTCGCTCGGAGAATTGTGGCTGATGGTCGTGCTCACCATGAGCATCCTGATCACGGTGCTGTGTTTCCACAAGAAGCTGCTGGCCATCTGCCTAGACGAAGAGCAGGCGCGCTTGCAGGGCATCAACATCCTACTGACGAACATGGTGCTGCTGGTTCTGACCGCACTGACGGTGATCTGCGTGACGCAGGTGGTGGGCCTGATCCTCGTGATGGCGCTGTTGACGCTGCCAGCGGCGACGGCGTCGCACCATGTGTCACGGCTGGCGCCGATGATGGTTGTTTCCACGGTGCTCTGCCTAGTGATCACGACGGCACCGCGCCTGGGCGTGTACGGCACACGGCTGAGCCCGGGTTCGGCGATCGTGCTTTCCGCCGGCGTGGTGTATCTGCTATCGATTATTGCCCGACGTGTAATTGTGCGATCCGGGTAAATAGGTACTGGGCAATCCTCATTACCCGCTCAACTCTCCTCGCTATAATCCGCACCGATGATCGAGCGTGGTACACCACGACTGGCAGAGAGTCAATGAGAACAAACCGTTTTTTCTTGATGGCGACGGTTCTCACGATCACGTACCTTGCCACCGCCGGATGCACCCTGTCGGGCGAGAAAGATATCGGGGTGATGATCTACGTCGGCGATGAGACGGTGAGAAATTACCGGCCTAGCCCGATGCTGGTGACCGAAATACACAAGCCGCAGATGGCAAAATTTGCCGTGGTGGACATCCATTGCCACTGGGGCCTTGAACTTGAGCCCGGCGATCTGATCGACGCCATGAACAAGCGTGGCGTTCGGCGGGTGATCAATCTTAGCGGCGGATGGGGCGAAAAACTCGACGCCATGCTCGCCAAGTTCGCCAGGGTTGCGCCCGAGCGTCTGCTGATCTTCTGCACACCGGACTTTTCACGAATCGATGACCCCGACTTTGACACACAGGTTGTCCACGGCCTGGAACGGGCGCGTGCAAGCGGCGCCGCAGGCATCAAGATCTTCAAGAACCTTGGGCTCACCATCCGCGATGAATCAGGCAGGATTGTCCCCGTCGACGACCCCCGGCTCGATCCAATCTGGGCGACGGCGGACAGGATGAACATGCCCGTGCTGATCCACAGCGGAGATCCGGCCGCGTTCTTCGAACCGATCGACCGTCACAATGAACGATGGATGCAGTTGAACCGCCACCCGAACTGGAGTTTCCACGGCCCGGCCTTTCCCACCCGCGAGGACGTGCTGGCACAGCGCAATCGCATGATCGCACGGCACCCGGGCACCAATTTTATCGGCGCGCATATTGGCGGCAACCCGGAAGACCTCATGGCCCTGGGCAAAGTGCTTGATGATCTGCCTAATTT
>CAUYYV010000074.1:0-12129 GCA_963577075.1 Phycisphaerae bacterium | reverse complement strand
GCGGACAAATGGAAGATCGGCCACTTCGACGGTGTAAACTGGCTGACTGATGCGGCCTTCGGCGAGACGATCAACACGAACGTTGATTACGCGGCGAGGATGGTCATCGAGGGCAATGTCGCGACGCTCATCGCGGGCGGCGTGGAGAAAACAAGCTTCGATTTTGTCGCGCCGCTCAACGATGGGCAGGTGGGCCTGGGGACGCACGATGCAGCAGCGGTGTTCGATGATTTCAACGTCTCAAGGCTGCCTGGTGGTGTGTCGGCGTCGTCGACAATGCCGGCCTTGGCTTATGAGTCAATGGTTGCCGTGTTGGCGTCGGCGGTGACACGTGAGGCAAGTGTTATCAAACCAGCGCCCCTGTTGTCATGGCCCAATGATCAAGAGGCTCGTGTAGCGTGGACGTTCGATACTCCGGGGCAGGTTGCCCGGTTGGGCCGGCACGATGTCAGCTAGAAGGAATTTTGGAGGCAGGGGGTGTAGTCTTGCAGTCATGCGGAGTTCGAATGGGCGGGTATAATGCAGTAGTCGGTCGTATCAGCGGCCATGTAGGGGGCGCGCGTCATGTCACTCGATCAATCACGCAGCGGTCAACGCGGTTTTACCCTCATCGAGATGCTGGTGGTTATCACGATCATCGCGCTGTTGGTCGCGATCATTCTGCCCGCGGTAAAGCGGGCCAAGCGGCACGCGCGTTACACGATCTGCGCCACGCAGGAGCGTCAGATCACGCAGGCGTTGATCTGTTATGCCGCGTCGAACCGCAACGATTTTCCGCACGGTTATTCGGTGACGCCGACGGTGATCGGCGGCGCACAGAGTGTGCTCGACTGCCTTCAGGGCTACAACATTATCCCCAACGAGCAGGCGTCGGACTACGACGGAAGCCCCGGTCCCCCGGTCATCGCGTTGAAGCTGATTACCTGCCCCGACTTTCTCAGACGCCCCGGCACGGGCATTTCCATCTACGCTCAATACGATCGGGCCCATTTCGCCCATTGGCCGGCGGACTGGGGTGGTAGTGCCTGGATGATGCCCAACGGCTCGGGCCTGTACACGACGTACATGTACGTCGGTGGCATCGGCGATTGGCGCAATCAGGACGACGGATCGAGCCGTTGGCATGGCTGGTACGCTAACACGCAGGCGATGTACGATTTATACGACGATCCGTATAACGGCATCGGACCCGTTCTCAATCTGGGACATCGAGCGCGCCACAGCGAAGCCGCCCTGCTCACGGATCGGATGTGGCTGACCGACGGCAGCGCCAGCAGCGGCCCCAATACGCAAGACCCGTTTCGGTCCGGTGCTTCGTTCATTGGAGGCCAGTCCGTCGTGAACCACAAACAAGACGGACTCGAATTGACAGGCGGCAACGTCGCGTTTCCCGATGGTCATGTCGAATGGCGCTGGGTGGATCACATCGAAGACCGCATGGACGTCTGGAGCGACTACGAGCCGTACATCTGCTACTGAGTCGGTGGCAGTGGTTGGCGAATCGGACGTAAGAACGCGAGGTCAGCGATGACAACTCAAGCGAATACCGACAACAAACACCCATGACTACGTATCGTCGATGCAAAATCATTCTGGAACTCATTGTGTGCGTCCTGTTCGGTGTTGGATGCGTTGCCCGGATTCGCGCGGTTGACGAGGCGGGGGGCGTTACGCTGGTGCGGGACGGTGCGCCGGCGAGCGTGATCGTGCTGCCGCGGCATCCGGACCGTTGGGAACAGTTGGCGGCCGACGAGTTGACAACCTACTTGGCGCGGATCAGTGGCGCGATCGTGCCGATCGTGAAGGCTGGTGAGCCATTGCCGATCGCCGGGGCAACGCGGATTCTGATCGGCGCTGCGGCGACACAGGCGATGGACGACCTGCGCATCGAGGGCGCCTTGGGCGAGCGCGTCGACGAGATGAGCTGTCGGGACGGTTTCGTCCTGCGCGTCGGCGATGATTACGTCGCATTGGCCGGTGTACGCCCGACGGGCACGCTCTTTGCCGCTTACGAACTGCTCGAACAGCTCGGATGCCGCTGGTTCTGGCCGGGCCAACTCGGGCAAGTCGTTCCGAGCAGCAAGACCGTTGCCTTGGATGCAATGGAGCTGGTGCAAACGCCGAGTTTCGACTTGCGCACGTTCTGGTTCAGCGGCGACCATTCGGTCGATCCTTTCACCCAGCCGTGGCAGCGGCGCATGCGCAGTTCGCTCGATTACGATTTAGGCTTCGGCCATGCCGACAACCCTCCGTTGTCCGACCCGGACGGCGCAAAGAAAAAAGCCGACGAGCTGCTGGCGCACCTGGCAGAACATCCGCAACAAAAGTGGTTCAGCCTTTGCTGGGGTGACAGCTATGCCGACGTGAATGAACAACAGGGGATGGGTCTGCGGCATCCGTGGAACCCGGAGCAGTTTGTGGCCACCGACGCCCTGATCTCGTATTACAACGACGTCGCCCAACGCGTCACGACCACACATCCAAACGCGCGCTTCGGGATCTACGGCTACATGAACTACATCCTGGCTCCCGGCGCTCACAAAGTGCACCCTGCTCTCGCACCTCTGATCGCTCCCATTGAGCAGTGCCCGCGCCACGCGCCTTACTCGGGTGAGTGCTGGCAGCGCGACATGCTCTTCGATGCGGTCAAGCAGTGGTGCAGGCTGTCGAACAAGGTATTTTTCCGCGACTACGAGCCGGGCTTTCTGGTCGACGGCGGTGTACCGATTCCCTGCGTGACGCGGGTGCGCAAGGAAGTGCCCATGCTGCGCGATTTCGGGCTGCGCGGCTTCCTGCACCAGTCGCAGTGCACGCTCATGAATCAGGGCCCGAACCTGTACATCATGGCCAAGCTCATGTGGGACGCCGACGCCGACGTCGACGCGCTGCTGGACGACTATTACGCGAAGCTGTTCGGGCCGGCGGCGCAGCCCGTGCGCCGATACTGGGACGCTCTGGAAACGATGATGGCCCACGGCCCCGAGCACCAGCACGAAGATGAAATCATTAAGTCGATCTACCCGATCGAAAAAGTGCGCGCCCTGGCGAGGCACATCGAGCGCGCCGAGACACTGGCCCCGTCCGGCATCATCGCCCAGCGCGTGCAGGTGATCCGCTACAGCTACGACAACCTGATGCTCTACCTGAGCATGCGTGAAGCGGAAGACGACGCGAAGTTCGCCCGCGCGGCCGAACTGGCGCAGAAAATGCTCGCCTTGCATCGGCAAGTCGATGAACTGCACACGGTGCTGTACAAGTTCGGCGACCTCGATCGTGTCACGGAAGAGGCCGGCCACCTGACCAAAGGCTGGATCCGCCAGAACAAGGCCCGCGCGGCAATGATCGACGGTACCGAGGGCCAACTGGTCGCTATGCTGCCGGTGACCTGGGCCTTCCGCACCGATCCGCACGACGAGGGCGTCACCAGGCGCTGGTTCGCGCCGGACGCCGATGTCGCCGACTGGCGTCAGATCAAGGTGACGCGCATCTGGGAAGTACAGGGCCTCGAAGACAAGTTGGGCCACGGTTACGATGGCATCGGCTGGTACCGCATCAAAGCCGACGTGCCCGCGCGGTTCGGCAACCGCCGGATCATGCTCAACTTCGGCGGCGTACACGGTGAGATGATCGTGTGGGTCAACGGCCGGTTCGTGGAACATCGCCCCTACCGCGACCCCTGGTGGACGCACCCTTACAACGCCAATTTCGATATCGACGTCACCGGGGTGATCGAGCCCGGCCGGGACAACACGATTGTCATCCGCGTGGACAACGACTTCGAATGGGGTGGCTTGTACCGGCGGGTCTTTCTTTGGGCGCCGAATTGAGACCCCGAACGATTTAGCCCCGGGCGAACACGCCCGGGGGCTAAATGGACGAGACGCATCGCGCCTGCGCCCCGAGAGGATTGTGATCATCGACGGAAACGGATATACCGCCGATGCGTGTTCCTGTTTGTTGTGAGTCTGACACTTACCTTGACGGAGGCGTAACCGATGCGGATCCAAGTGCGAACGATATTAGCGATGGCAACGGCGGTGCTCGTTGGTGTGACGTTGATCGGGTGCGCGGCGACGATCGAAGGCAATGGCCTCCCCGTGGCATCCGGCATCACCCTCGTTAACCGCGGACGGCCGAAGGCGTTCATTGTCGTTACGGCCGCGGCGATGGAGAAGGATGCAAAGGATCCAACGGCCCGGAAGATCGCCGGCGCAGCGCGTGAGCTGCAAACCTACATCGAAAAGATTTCCGGCGCCACACTGCCGATCGTCGCCGACACGCGATCGATGAAGGGCCCGCTCATACTCGTTGGCAGGAGCAGGCTGACCGACGCCATGGGCGTGAAGATTCCGGAGGGCGTGACGCACAGCCGGCGCGAGGAGGGCTTCGTCATCGTCTGCCGTGATAATCGGCTCGTGCTGGCGGGCAACAACGACGGGCCTTACCGCGGCACGGAGTATGCCGTGTACGCCTTTCTCGAGAGGTTGGGGGTGCGCTGGTTCATGCCGGGCGAGTTCGGCGAAAGCGTACCCCGAATGGGCACGATCCGGTTCGCAAAGGTGCAGATCGTCGAGAAGCCCGACTTCGTCAAGCGCATCTGGTGGGGCGGTTGGACGCCGCGGGTCAAGAAATTAGACGATCAGAATCGAGCCTGGAAACTTCGAATGAGGATGTCCACGGGCGACATGTTCGCGATTCCCTCCGATGGCTCCGTCGAGAGCATCGTCGATCCCGGCCTGTTCAAGACCAGGCCCGAGCTGTTTGCCATGAACCTCAACGGCACGCGCAACCCGCACGCGCCCAGCTACAGCCATCCGGGGGCGGTGCAGGTCGCGGCCCGAATCATCAAGGAGCATTTCCGCAAGTACCCCGATCGCAACTCCTTCGGCTTCTCGCCGCACGACGGTTACCCACGCGACTATGACCCGCAGACGCTGAAACTGCATCAGGGTTTCGTCCAGTTGGGCGGCCGCCCCGGCGTGCCACGCGACGCCAGCTCGACCGAGGAGTGGATCACGTTCGCCAACAATGTGGCCAGAGAGGTGCGCAAGGATTTTCCGCACGTCTACATCGCCACCAACGGCTACGCGAATCGTGACATCCCGCCCGAGGGCATGGACCTCGACGACCACATGGTGATCATGTTCGCGCCCATCTGGTGCTGCACGTTGCACGCCTACGACGACCCGCATTGCTGGCAGAAGGTGCGCCAGGGTCAGATGCTCAAGCGCTGGTGCGAGCTGAGTGATAACGTGTTGATCTACGGCTACCCGTACAACATGCTGGTGTCCGGCCTGACGCCGCTGCCGGAGTTCACGAAGCTTCGCCGCGACTTTGCGTTGATGAAGAAATGGGGCGTGATGGGTTTTCTCGACGAGACGCGCGAGGTGCTCGCCGAGTGCGGCATCGCCAGCCGGTACCTGCGCGCCCGGCTCTACTGGAACGCCGACGCCGACGTGGACGCGATCCTCGACGATTTTTTCGACAAGTGGTACGGCGCCGCCGCAGGGTCCGCCAAAGCGTTCTGGTTCGCGCTCGACGAAGCGGTGGCGAACACGCCGATGCACGGCCACGAGGACCGCATCATGCCGGAGGTTTACACCCCCGCGCTGCTGCGACAGTTGGATCGACACATCGCAGAGGCCGAAAAACTGGCCGACACGAAGAGAACGAGGCTACACGTCCGCGCCGATCGGCTGACGTTTGAGCACCTCGAGGCGTATATGGCCCTGTCGGCGGCGCGGCGCGCGGGTGATTACGCCGAGGTGATACGCCAGGGCAAAAATATGCTCGAAATCCGCGGCAAGACGCACGCCATCAATCCGTGGTACTTCTGGCACGACGAATCTTCGTTCTCCGGCGTGTGGGACTGGACGATCACGGATCGGATGAAGTTCTACCAGGGCGTGTTGGACAGGATCTCCGGCAAGACGGGTGACCTGGTCGCGATGCTGCCTGAAAAGGCAATGTTCAGGACCGACCCGCACGACGACGGCAAGTTCGAGCGCTGGCACGAGCCCGGCTTCAACGAAAAAGGCTGGCAGCCGATCCTGACCACGCGGCCGTTCTTTGTTCAGGATGACGATCTGCTTAACGAGCGGGGCCATCCGTACGTCGGGTTCATCTGGTACCGGTTGAAGGCGCACGTGCCCGAGTCGACTCGGGGCAGAAAGGTCAAGCTCTACGTGCCCACCCTCGCGACGGAGGCGTGGGCGTGGGTCAACGGCCAATACGTGGGCCACCGCCCATACCAGGAGTCCTACATCCGCCCGGCACACATGGAAGTGGACGTCACCGACGCGATCCGCCCGGGCCAGACCAACGTCATCGCCATCCGCGTCAGCACGAACATGGCGCCCGCGCAGGCCGCCGAGGGGTTATTGTCGCGCGTTGTGTTGTACGCCCCGAAGTGAAAGTCGGCGCACGAACAGCAACACGTCTACCCCGGCCCGATCCGTCCGACGCGGCCGCGAGGCGACTACGCCGTGCACGCCGCGCTGGCCGCCTTCTGCCTGCCCCATCCACCGCCGGCGTCTGCGGTGCCCGAGGCGGAGCGGCAATTGCCAGGTTTCTTCAAGGGCGATTCGCCGCAGAGCGGCTCTGATTGAGCGGCCTGACGTATCGCGTTTTGCTCCTGAACATTTCCCCCCCAGTCCCTGCACCAAACAAAACCGGCCTCCGCTGTGAGGCGAAGGCCGGGTGATTTGACTGAAGGTGTCGGGTTGAGAAACAGAATCAGGAGCGGCGCCGCCGCATCATCATCAGGCCGCCGATCGCCAGCAAGCCGATCGTCGCCGGCTCGGGGATCACGCTAAACGTGGGGTTGTCAAAGCCCCAAGCGGGTCCCCCGTTCGTACTATCCTGGCCCATCATGCGGATAAAATTGAGACCGTTTGTCAAATCGGTCGACCAATCGGAGCCGCTCGGGGAGGCGTTGAATATCCAGCCGGCGCCCTGTGCTTGGGTGTCAGTCCAGTTCACGTCGATTTCTATCTCGCCGTGGGCCCAAGTGCTGTCGGTCATGGCCGGGGTGAAATTAAATCGGTATACATTACTGCCGCCATACCATCTGGTATATGCGGCTATGAACGTAGATGCTTGAGACGTCTGGAAGTCCATGGAAAATTTGACCTTGCCCAGCGCCCCGCCCGTGCCGTCGTGGTTGGTGGCTATGTTGTCGGTCCATGCAACACCACTCTGGTTCATTTCAACGTCCCCACTATTACCGGAGCTTATTGAGAGATAGCCTCCCGGGTTGCCACCGGCAGCCTTGAGCGAAGGGGCTTGGCCGCCTCCCCAACTGTCTAAGCTCGAGGTAAACGTGCTCGTCACAAACCCTTGTGCCGTCGTGGCCGTGACCATCAACACAGCCACTGCCAATACCTTGCTCGATGCCTTCATAGTAGCGTCTCCTTTCTGTAAGATTCTTTTGGCGCGCACTTCCTAACGAGGCAACGCCTGATATCCCTCTGCAAATTCTTGTCCGTGATGTCCTTCTCCTCTTCGAAGCATATTTCACCCTCAAATCAGATTACCCCCCCCGGTCCGATCTGTCAAGCCTCTTCCGCGGCGTGTGGATGTATTATCATTATACAACAGTATTTACGTCAAAAAATTTCTCGCCCTGCTCGCCACGCCCCATTCACCGGCCGTCGCCGAGTTCGGCGCCCCTGGCGCGGCGGTATTTCTTCTGGAAGCCGGCGAGCATGTCATTCACCACCTGATTGGCGGCCGCCGCGAGTTTGTCATGTGACTCGAGGCCGAGGCGTACGTCGACATAGGTCGGCAGCGCCAGCTCACCATCGACCGAATCAATGCGCGCCTTCTGGATGAGCGCGAGATAGGGGTTGAACGCGACACCGCCCGGCACCCGAGGTTCGGTGCCCGACGAGATGATCAGCTTCAACACGGGGTCACCGTCCTTGCCGGTGAGGTCGAGCCCCGCCTCCTCGAGCCGGCCTGACCAACGCTGTCGGATGCCTTTCGCAGAGAGGCCGACCTCCCGAAGCTCCTTGGGCATCAGCTCGACCTCGAACCGGATTCGCTTGAGTCGGGCGAGGCTGCGCTCCTGGTCGTGCAAATGTTGTTGGTCCGGGAAGATCGGCGCTGACCGGGCCATCAGGGCAAGCACACCGTACATGACGGCCATGGCGACGACCGCATATATTGGTTTCATGCACATATCGGGGTCCTCGCTAAGTTCGTTGTACAGGAATATATATTGAAGCGACCAGGAGAGTCTATTCAGCACCTGAAAGCGAGTCTAGCGTGGTGGTGGATCCGGACGTGTTCCCGGGGATTCACAGCCCAGTTGACAGGCGATTGTCGGGGCAGAAGGAGCATCGACCGGGCCACGTTGTACTTGTGGGCGGGGCGTCTGGATTCGGCCGCGCGATCCGCCGCTTGGCAAGAAGGGGGACCACACGCCCGGGGTCGCCCCGAAGGGCCCGCCACAGGGTCGAAATCTGGGCGTTTCCCTTGATTTGCAGCCCTTTCGAGGTATGCTTTGGTGCGACGGCTCGGACGGTTGGATTGGGCAGCTCTTTGGGATGTCGACTCGCCGCGAGGATTCGCAATGAGGTCACGGCAGTCATGGTGAGGTGAGATGACGCGGTGCCCGTGTCATCGTCCGGGCGTCGCGTTTTGGATGTGAGGGTGCCCAGCGATGCTCAACGTTTTGAAGAACGCCGGACAGGCAGCCGGCCAGGTTCTGGGTCATCGGCCCGTCTACTACCTGCTGCACGTCACGGGACGCTGCAACGCCAAGTGCGGCCACTGTTTCTACTGGCAGGAGATCCAGGCCAGCGGCGACGGCGTCGAACTGCAACTGGACGAGTTTGAGAATCTGTCGCGCCACATGGGGCCGCTGATGCTCGTCAACCTTTGCGGCGGCGAGCCCTATCTGCGCAAGGACCTGCCCGAGATCGCCCACGTCTTTGCCGAGGGCAACGACTGCCGGATGATCACCATTCCGTCGAACGGCTCCCAGACGGATAAGATCGTCGAGAACGCCGCGCAGATGTGCCGCGAGAACCCGGGGACCGTGTTCCGTTTTGCGTTCAGCCTCGACGGGCACCGCGAGATGCACGACAGGATCCGCGGCGTGCGCGGCCTGTTCGACCGGACGTGCCGCACGATCGGCCAGGTCGCCGCCCTCCACGAGCAGTTCTCGAACTTCGTGCTGATCGGGTCGACCGTGTTCAGCTCCGAGACGCAGCATCACATCCTCGATTTCCTGGACTGGATCGAGGACAACCTGCCGGTCGACCAGACGAACGTGACGTTTATCCGCGGCAACCCGATGGTACTCGGCACGCTGAAGGTCGATCCCGCGATCTACGACCGGGTGATCGCCCGGCTCAAGGGGCGGCCCGGGTCGCCCGAGGTGAACCGGCGTCCCAATGAGCTGGTCTCGCGCAGCCTCTTCCTCAACACGCTCGACACGATCGTCGAGGCGAACAAGAACCCCGAGAAGCGCTGCTTCGAGTGCTACGCCGGGCGCAAACACCTGATCATCGACCGCCGCGGCGACGTGCAGCCGTGTGAGATACTCGAGGACAGCCAGAACATGGGCAACGTGCGTGATTTCGATTACGACATCCAGGCGCTGCTGGCGTCGCCCCGCGCTCAGCAGGTGGTGCGCTGGGTCGGTGAGAAGCACTGTGCCTGTACGTGGGAGTGCGCGATCCAGGCGTCGAAACTTTTCGACCCCAGGCAGTGGATGTCGCTGGCCACGCGAAGCTGGGCCGTGCGGTTTGCCAACGAGCCGGCGTACGCATGAGTGACGCCGTTCGCCTTTCAGTCGTCATCCCGTTCCACAACTCGCAACGGACGCTCGACAAATGCCTCGAATCCGTCGAGCGGGCTCTCGGCGGGGGCATGGAAGTGCTGCTGGTGGACGACGCTAGTGAAGACGGTTCGGCCGCCACCGCGGGCCGGTATCCCTTTCGACTGATCACGATGGACCGTCAGCGCGGGCCGGCCGCGGCGCGTAACCGCGGCGCTGACGAGGCGCGCGGCGAGCTGCTGCTGTTCGTCGACGCCGACGTCGTCCTGCGACCCGACACGATCGAGCAACTTCTTGCAACCTACCGCGCGCGGCCCAACATCGCCGGCGCCAGCGCCATCTACTCGGACCGGCCGGTGCTGCCCGGCTGGTTCCAGCAATTCAAGGCCATGGAGGAAGCGTGCAAGTACGCCGCCTACCGCGGTGAGAAGTACTCCGCCTTCGACACGCACTGCGGGTCGGTCCGGCGCGACGTCTTTCTCGAGCTGGGCGGTTTCAACACGGCCTATGCAGGCGCCGACACGGAGGATCTCGAGTTCGGTCACGCATTGGCGGCCACGCACCGCAACTGCATCAACCCCGAGGCGGTCGTGGACCATCACCACGCGTGTTTCCGGCGGGGCCTGTGGAACTACTGCCGTCGCAGCTTTCACTGGGCCCGCATGTTCGTGGAGCGACCCCTCTTTGACGAGGCCGTCACGACGAGGGCCAACGGCGCCTCGGTCCTGCTCGCCTGCGCCGCCGCCGCGGCGTTTTGCGGCGCGATCGTGTACGCCCCTCTGGCGTGGGCTGCCCTGGCCGCGGCCGTCGCGTTCGTGATCTGGAACCGCGCCTTCGTGGGCCTCGTCGTCCGCAAGACACGTTACAGCGCCGTCTGGCTCGTGCCCGTGTTTCTATTGTTTATGTTCGCGCTGCAGATCGCCGTCGGTGCGGGCGCGTTGGCGGGCCTGGTTTACGGCGCGGCCCGCCGACTGTCACCGTGATGGCCGCGACCGCCCCGCTTAGGTAGCTGTCATGGGTCGACATGAACCGGGCGGTCAGGGCTTTTGTTGAAGCAGGTCCTGAGCCTTGCGGAGGTTATCTCGGGCGTCCCTAAAATCTGGCTTCAAACGCACGGCTTGCTCAAAGCACCTTGCCGCGTCTACGAGTTGTCCCTGTTTCGCGAATACAATGCCCAGGGTGTTGTGGGTCTCGGCGGAGTCCGGCTTAATCCGCAACGCTTCCTGGTAGTGGGTAATTGCATCCTCGGGACGTCCCTGGTCCTGAAGGGTAATGGCCAGGTTGCAGTGCGCCTTGGCGAAATCAGGCTTGATCCTCAGGGCCTGATAATAATGCTCGATGGCTTCTGCGATCTTCCCTTGCGACTGCAGGGCATTACCCAGGTTGTTATACGCGTCCGCGTAATCAGGGTTGATCTGCAGGGTTCGATGATAATGCTCGATGGCTTCTGCGGTTTTCCCTTGCCCCTGCAGGACAACGCCCAGGTTGTAATGCACGACCACTTCATCAGGCTTGATCCGCAGGGCCCGATGGTAATGCTCGATGGCTTCTACAATTTCCCCTTGCGCCTGCAGGGCAAGGCCCAGGTTGTTATGGGCCATCGCGAACTCGGGCTTGATCTTCAAGGCCTGATGGTAATGCTCGATGGCTTCTGCGATCTTCCCTTGCCCCTGCAGGGTAAGGCCCAGGTTGTAGTGCGTGTCCGCAAAATCAGGCTTGAACCGCAAGGCCTGACGATAATGCTCGATGGCTTCTGCGGTCTTGCCTTGTCCCGGCAGGACGAGGCCCAGATTGTAGTGGGCCCTGGCGTAATCAGGCTTGATCCGCAGGGCGTGCCGGTATTGCACCACGGCCTCCCGAGGGCGTCCCAACTCCGTGAGCGCGTTGCCCAGGTTATTGTGGGCCGTGTGGTTGAGCGTTGTCACGGCCACGGCGCGGCTGAACAACGTCAGGCTGTTCTGCCAGTAGCTGGTCTGAACCCACGCGCAGGTGGTCAGCGCCGCCACAACCGCCGCAGCCAATACCGCTCGGCCGTAAGGCCAATCGCCCAGCGCCATGCGGAGGCCGTAGCCCAGTGCAATGAACAGACCGACGAACGGCAGATAGGTATATCGGTCGGCATAGGCATGACTGCCTATCTGCACAAATCCGATCACCGGCACGAGTGTCCCCAGGAACCACAGCCATCCCACGCAATACCAAGGCCAACGGTGACGGTATCGAAACGCCGCAATCGTCGCCGCCGCCAGCAGGAGAAAGGCAAGACACGCCCGCCAAACGGAGAGTTCGTTGATTTGCAGTGGATACAACACTGCCAGCCCGCTGGGCCACACCATTTTGGT
>CAUYYV010000073.1:0-12171 GCA_963577075.1 Phycisphaerae bacterium | reverse complement strand
TAGCAGTCACCAGTTTGACCAGCGATTCCGCGTGGTTCGCCAGCAGTGGCTTGGGCAGGTCATCGCTGGGACAAAGGGGGTTCGCTCCGCCACCGTCGTGTTTGCCGTGCCCAACAAGATCGGTTTTGGAGCGGTGGGGCGGCGTCCCTCGGCCGCTGTCCACGTCGTGATGACGGGCCGCAAACGATTAGATCGTCACATAGTCGAGGCGATCGCCGGTCTGGTCAGCGGTGCCGTCGTGGACATGCAACCCTCGGATGTCAGGGTCATCGACGCCAACTGGGGCGAGTTACATACCGTCAGGAGCGACGCGGAGGTAAGTCCCGATGACAGGCTCCAAGCCATCCAGCAGCGCGAGATGCACACCCGCGACAAGATCGTCAATGAATTACTCGGTTACATTCACGGCGTTATCGTCGCTGTCAATGTTCAGATGGACACCGTTGGTGCGTCCACGGTCACGCAATGGGTGCGTGCGGACACTGATGTGCTGTCGGAATCCAAGAAGACCAGTAGGAGTCGAATCAATCAAAACAACGCCGGCGCACCCGGCGCGCAAAGCAACACGGGGGAAACTATTGTCGGTGCAAATGCATTTGGCACGTTGGAGAAGGAGAACACCAAGCTGGAGAAATTCGCTCCAAGGCCGATCACCGAGGAAACGTCTAAGCGGCTGGTGGGTCAAACCGTCAAGCAGATCAACGTATCGGTCAGCGTGCCACGTAGTTATCTGGAGGCGGTGTTGTCGCGCGGCAAGGGCGCCGCCGATGGTGAGTCCGATCTTGAAGACCAACTTGATCTGACCAATCCTCGCGTTCAGGCGGAGATGACGAGGATCAAAACCAAGATCATGCCCTTGGTAAGAAATGTCGAAGGCGTGGCCGGCGAGGTAAACGTTGATTGGCACGATGACCGCCCGATGATTGCCCAGGTGGACATGCTGCTCGGGTCCCAAAACTACGGGGCCCTTGCCGAGTCACCCTGGGTCAAGCAGGGGGGGCTGATTCTTCTGGCGCTGACCGCGGTCGGGATCATGCTCTATTTGAGGCGCACGGCCTTGCAGCACCCGTCTCTGCCCACCGCCAAGGAGTTGGCCGGGCTGCCGCCGACCCTGACCGGTGGTGATGATCTGATCGGTGAGGTCGAGCAGTCCGAGTTGGCCATGACGGGCGTCGAAGTCGCCGAGGAGGATATCCGTTCCCGCAAAGTCGCCGAGCAGATCAGCGATCTGGTCAAAGCCAACCCTCAGGAGGCGGCGGATCTGTTCAACAGATGGGTCGCCACAAAGGAGTAGCGGTTACGCGCGTTTCCATCGATGATTAAGTCAGCCGATAAATTCTCTTCTTACGACGACCTCGAAGACGTCACCAAGGCCGCCATATTGATGCTGACGCTTGATAAGGATGCGGCGTCGCTGATCCTCAAACAGATCGATCCGAAATCGGTGGAGGAAGTCACCCGCGAGTTGGCAGGCCTCGGGTTTGTTCCACAAAAGACCCGTGATCAGGTGCTCGACGAATTCTACGAACTGGCGATTGCGCAGACCTGGGCCTCCGAGGGCGGATTGGGTTATGCCAAGTCATTGCTGGAGCAATCACTCGATCCCAAGGAAGCCGAGCGTGTGCTCCAGCAGATCAGCCGGCAGATGCGCAAGACGCCGTTCGCGTTTCTTCAGAAAGCCGAGACGCAGAACCTGCTGACATTTATCCAGGATGAGCATCCGCAGACAATTGCGCTGATCGTTTCTCACATGGCTTTCTACAAGGCCTCGGAAATACTCGCCGGGCTGCCCGGACCCAAGCAGGTCGAGGTCGTCAAACGCGTTGCCAACATGGAGCAGACCAATCCCGAGATAATCGCAGAGGTCGAGCAGGGGTTGGAGGCCAAGCTTTCGAGCATGTTGTCGCAATCGTTTGCCAAGATTGGCGGCGTAGACACCGTGGCCGAGATGCTCAATCTTGTCGATCGGACCACGGAGAAGGCGATCATGGAAGGCCTGGAAGCCGAGGACCCGGACCTGGTCGAAGAAATCCGTCGGCTGATGTTCGTGTTCGAGGACGTCCTGCTCGTCGATGACAAGGGCATTCAGGCAGTGCTCAAGGAAATCGACAACGACGAGTTGGCTCTATCGCTGAAGACGGCCAGCGAGAGCCTGCAGAAAAAGATCTTCTCGAATATGTCCGGTCGTGCGATAGTGTTGATCAAGGAGGAAATGGAGTTCATGGGGCCTGTGCGGGTCAGCCACGTCGAGGCGGCCCAGCAACGCATCGTGGACGCGGTCCGCCGTCTCGAAGACGCTGGTGAAATCGTCATCGCCGGTCGTGGTGGCGAAAAGGAAATGATCGGGTGACCAATCCGTGTTACCCGCCCTGTTCTACAACGATCCACCGGGCCGTGCTCTCCGATATCACGATACCGAGTCACAAAATTAACCCAACATGCCCGTACTGAAAAGTCAACAAGCTCGGTCGCTTATCAAGGATGCGATCGTCATGGACATGGGTGATCTGCGTCGCCAGGCGGCCCACCTTCTGACCCGGGCGCGTCAAGAAGGGCGCCAGATCGTCGAACAGGCAACCCACGAAAGAGATAACATCCGCGCTCAGGCACATGAGGAAGCCTTTGAGCAGGGCCGCGTCGAGGGGCTTGACGCTGGGCTGGCCCAAGGCCGTCAACAGGGCCGAAACGAGGCCTTTGAGCAGCAGTCGCAGCAACTGCAAACCCTCGAAACTGAATGGTGCGACGCTGTCCAGGGCTGGCAGGATCAGCGCGACCAGATGGAACGCGAGGCCCAGCAGCAGGTCGTTGAGTTTGCCGTTCTGTTCGCCAGCAAGCTCGTGCATCGCGTGATCGAGGTCGACGAGAACGTGATCGCAGATCAGGTGGCCGCCGCCCTCGAGCAGGTGATGCGGCCGTTCGAGGTGACCGTTGCGATCCACCCGGATGATCGGTCGGTGGTTGAACGCGCGCTGCCCGATCTGATCGCTCGCATCGGCGGGCTTGAGCAGGCGAGGATCACCGACGATCCGGCCGTCGGTCGCGGTGGGTGCGTCGTGCGGTATGGCGAGGGAAGCATCGATGCGACTATTGACAAGCAGATCCAACGCATCACCGAGTTGATCCTGCCTGAATCGATCCCGCCGTCCGCTGCACCTTTACCGACCTCGACGCCGGTGGGGCAGGACGATCGCGATGGTGAGACCGCATGACCGTGCTGGGTGATCACATCGCGATGCTTGACCAGACGATGCCGCAGGAGTTTCGCGGCACAGTGACCGACGTGCGCGGCTTGGTCGTGCACGTGGCGGACCTGCCCGCGCCACTTGGTGCCGCAGTGACCATTGCCTCCCGCCAGGGCAGCCGCCGGATTGACGGCGAAGTCATTGCCATCAGCCAGCAGGAGGTGATTGTCATGCCGGTTGGCTCGACTACCGGGGTCAGACGCGGTGATGCCGTTATTGCGCAGCAAGCAGCGCAATATGTGCGCGTTGGCCCCACTCTGCTCGGTCGTGTACTCGATGGGCAAGGCCGACCGATCGATCAATTGGGCGCTTTGACCGGCACCGTTTGCCGCCCACTGTACGCCGCACCGATCGACCCGATGGACCGGCCCCTGATCGACACGCCGTTGGCGACCGGTATCCGCGCTGCCGATGCGCTGGTCAGTGTCGGGCGTGGACAGCGCCTGGGTGTCTTCGCCGCGCCGGGTGTAGGCAAGAGCGTGCTGCTGGGTATGATAGCGCGTGCCACCGACGCGGATGTCACCGTCGTCGCGTTGGTCGGCGAACGCGGCCGCGAGGTGCGCGACTTCATCGACAACCAACTTGGCCATCAGGGTCTTGCCAAGAGCGTGGTCGTGTGCGCGACTGGTGACGAACCGGCCTTGTTGCGCATCCGCGCCGCGTTGGTCGCCGTGTCGATCGCCGAATTCTTTCGTGATCAGGGCGCCGATGTGCTGCTGATCATGGATTCAGTGACACGATTCTGCCAAGCGCAGCGGCAGATTGGGCTGGCCGCCGGAGAACCGCCGGCGACAAGGGGATATCCGCCCAGCGTGTTTGCCATGTTGCCCAAACTGCTCGAACGGGCCGGGCGCACGACACGCGGTTCGATCACCGGTTTCTATGCCGTGCTTGTCGAGGGGGACGATCTGACCGATCCGATTGCCGACGCGGCACGCGGTGTGCTCGACGGACACCTCGTGCTCAGCAAGAAACTAGCCAATCGTGGGCATTGGCCCGCCATTGACGTCGTCCAGTCAATCAGCCGTGTTGCCGACGACGTAACCGACGCCACCCACCGCACCGCGCGGCAGGATGTCATTGCCCTGGTTGAAGCCTACGACCGGGTGGAAGACCTGGTCAACATCGGTGCCTACGCCGCCGGCAGCAATCCGCAGTTTGATCTGGCCATCGCTGCGCGCGGTGCGATCGATACGCTCTTGCAGCAGGGGCGCGAGCGATCCCAAACCGGTGATTTCAATCGCACTCGCGACCAGTTGCTCGCGTTGACGAAGCGGATCGAAACGATCAGGCAACAACTCGACCAGCCGCACCAAGCGGCCGCGCCGGGGCCGCAATAGGTTCGGTCACCGGACTCGTCCCATGCGCCCATGAGGAAACAGTTTTATGGCTGGATTCCATTTCTCACTTGAGCCTGTCCTGCGTCAGCGTCAGCTCGCCGAAGATCGCTGCCAGCGCGAACTGGCCAAGGTGCTGCGTCAGCGCGTGATCCTTCAGACCCAGATTGACCAGGTGCAACAAGCGATCCGGAGTGCCAAACGTGACTTGGCCGGCGATTTGATCGGCTTCGTCGACTTGGATCGGGTCAGCCGGTTCGCTCACTACAGCGGCCAGATGACGCGGCGGGTTGAACAGGTCCACGTGCGGCTGGCGGCGGGCAAGAAGCAGGTTGACCAGGCGCGTAAAAACCTTTTGCACGCCACCGGTGCACGTCAGGCATTGGATTTGCTACGCGAACGTCATTGGCAGAGGTGGCGGCGCGAGCAGGAACGCCGGGAAGCCGCCGAACTCGATGATCTGGCCACTAGCCAGTTTATCCGAGCGAGTGCACTCAAGGCCGACGGATGAAGACCCTCTGGAACATCTTTTCGATCGTTTTGTTGATCAATGTACTGGCGTTGGCCGGTTTCATCGCCAAGCTTTGCGCCGATGGCAGGATTAACCGTGATCGACTCGTGCGCACGATCGCCGTTTTCAGGCCGACGATCGAGGAGGAGCACCGCCAGATCGAGCAGCAGCAAAGCGTTCATTTGGCTGCTCTGGACGCGCAGTGTGAGCAAATATGGCGACAGAACGTCAAGGACGGGCCGGTCAGCATTGAGGCCAAGATTGCCGACGACGCTGAGCGGCGTGAGCAGGGAGAACACCTGCTGATCCGCCTGCAGAAGGACCGCAGGGCGTTGCTCGATGCCATGAGTAACAGACGGGTCCATATCGAACGGCTTCAGGCACAGTTGCAACAGCAGCGCGAGCGATTCGATCAGCGGATGGCCGAAGACACGAGGAGGCTCAAATCACAGGGGTTCCGCCAGGCCGTGCAGATGTATGACCGAGCCGAGCCGGCGCAGGTCAAACAGATGTTCACGACGCTGATCAACACGGGCAAAGTTGGACACGATCAGGTAGTCCAGTACCTGTCGGCGATGCAACCACGCAAAGCAGTGGACGTGATCGGCGAGTTTACGAGCGATCAAGATATCACCATCGTCACCGGTTTGATCGAGGCATTGCGCCGGCGTGGCATCGACTTGCTCAACGTGGATCCGGCACAGGCGGGGGGTGTATCGTGACGGTGACGGCCCTGCAATTATCCCTGCCGGTGCGTCCGGCACCCCAACCGTTCGGCGAGCCTGGCCGTCCGCCTGACGCCGGCTTCGACCAAAGTCTTGCCAGGGCCGATCTTCAGGTGGCCAAGAGCATCCAGCAGTCAGTTGATAGACAGGGGCACACAAATGCCCAACCCGCGGATTTACGAGCCGATGAGGCGGTTGACGCGCAGCCGGACCTACCAATCGTTGCGGACGCAGCCGACGAGGAACAAGCCGGCGGCAGAGATGCTCAAGGCGAATCGCCACCGGATCACGACGCCGAACCGGGGACGAGTTTCCAGGGAGCCGGGTCGGAAACGGCCCTCTTGGGTCCACCCGCCGGCGTGTTCGAGGCTGCCAATGTCGCGACACTGCCAGTGGTTGAGAGAACGGTCGAGCTACAGGCCGCCGATCAATCCGTTGGTTCGGTTGCCGGTCAATCCGCCGGTCAAGCCGGGGCGGCAGACTCGAAAACGATCGCGACAGATGGCGCCAATCCCGCGCCGCTTGAAGCACCGCAGTCCCGGATCGGTGCCGCAGGTACACCGGGTGACGCGGCCACAAACGGCTCCGCCGGAGACGAAAACAGTGGCGGTATTTTCCGCCAAAGCGCCCGGCCTGCACAAGCTACCGCCAACAATGCGGTGCCGAATGGGTCGCAGTCGGCGCATGCCGTGTTGGCGCCGCCGCCGGTGACCAGTGTCAGCACACCGGTTACGCCCCCGCCGCCGGCAGCACCCATGGCGTCCCCGATGTCGCCGCTTAATGTCGAGGAGCAGGCCAACATGTCGCGCGTGGCGCGTGGCGTGGCCAATGCCGTTCAGCAGCAGGGCGGCACGGTGATCCTGCGGCTTCAGCCGCCCGAGTTGGGCGTGGTCCGCATCGAGTTGCAGATCACTGATGGTACAGTCCGAGCGGCCTTTGGCGCCGACCAGCAGTCCGTGCGCGCCCTGATGCACCAGCAGATGGGCCAGTTGCGCCAGGCGCTCGAGTCGCAGGGACTCAATGTCGAGCGATTGAGTGTGCAGGCTCTTTCACCGCCGGCCAACTCGACGGGCACGGCGGATTCGCAGGACGAGCCATCGTCAGATGGTCGCAGCCGAGGCACATTTGATAGCCACGCTGGTGGAACCGGCGCCGGCAGTAACAATTCGCAGGATGCACCGCCCGGAGAGCAATCGGCCACGTTTGAGCAAGCCTTGAACGCGGTGGCCTGATTAATTCAAACAGGAGTTTTGGTCATGTCAACAGGAGCCATCGGCGGTGCCACAGTCGCCGCGACCGGGGCCGCCAATCCGTCACGGTTTGCAAATATTCAGACCGACGATTTTATCAGGGTGCTGATCAGCGAGCTGGTCAATCAGGATCCGTTCGACCCACAGGACTCGTCCGCGCTACTCGAGCAGCTCAGCAGCCTGCGCAATATCGAGAGTCAACTCGTCTTGCAGAACCAGTTCAAAAGCCTCGTGCGGCAGAACCAAGTATCGCTGGCCGGCACGCTGATCGGGCGGATTGTTTCCGGGATTGACCAGAACAACGATCGGGCCAGCGGTCAGGTTATCTCGGTGCGTGTCCAGGATGGCAAGGCGATCCTCGAACTGGAAGGCGGGCGAATGCTGCCGATGGACCATGTGACGCGAATCGAGGCCGCCACGGCACCGGAAAACGGACCGGGTGCATGACGCACGTGCGAGCAATGATCCCCGGTCATACGCCGTCGGCGGGACCGCGGGGTTTGGGATGATTCTTTTAACAGGAGCATTGTCATGGGTCTAACCACGGCGCTTTATACCAGTCTCAGCGGCATGAGTGCCAACTCAAAGGCCATTTCCGTCACGGGTAACAACATCGCCAACATCAACACGACCGGCTTCAAGGCCAGTCGCGCATCGTTCGAGACCCAGATCTCACAATCGCTGAGCAACGCCTCGGGGCCAACCAGTGGGCTGGGCGGGTCGAATCCGTCGCAGATCGGCTTGGGCACGCTCATAGGGTCCGTGACGCGAAACTTTCAGGCCGGTTCGCTCCAGCCCACGGGGATCAACACCGATCTGGCCATCGAGGGCAGCGGATTCTTCAGTGTCGTTGTCAACGGCAACATCCGCTACACCCGGGATGGCTCGTTCTCGCTCGATAGTGATTTCAACCTGGTCAACGCCGACGGTGGACTGGTGCAGGGCTACGGCATCGACGACAAGTTCAACGTCATTGAGGGCGTGCTGCAAAATGTCAACATACCGATTGGTGCCCGGACGTTGGCCGAGGCTACCCGCTCGGTGCAATTCACCGGCAACCTCAATGCCGGCGGCGACGTGACCACCACGGGCAGCATCATCACCAGCGAACCGATGTTCGTCGACACCGGCGGCCAGATCGCCGCTCTGCCGACTGACAACCTCGTGAGCCTCTTCGATGCCAGCGGCAATCAGCTATTTACGAGCGGCGACATCGTCACCATCAGCGGGGCGCAGAAGGGAGGTGCCACGCTGGCCAACCACAGCTTCGAGGTCGGCGTGACCAACACGACCGGCAGTGACGCTCACGGCACCTCTCTGGCGGACCTGACTGCCTTCCTCAGGGGCGTGCTGGGCATCGACACCGCAGTCAACGGTGGGGTGAGCATCTCGACCTTGGGCGAGCTGACCATCGAGGGTAACGGGGGTCTGACCAACGACATCCTGTTTGAAGAGGGCAACTTCATCCGCAACCAGTCATCCAGCCCGACCCTGCCATTGCAGTTCTCGAAGCAGGCGTCGGCCGATGGTGAATCGGTGCGTACGACATTTGTTGCGTTCGATAGCCTTGGCACGCCGTTGACGATTGACCTAAACGTTGTTCTCGAAGACAAGACCAATACGGGCACGAAATGGCGATTCTATGCCCAGAGCGACGACGACACGGCACCATATCGGCAGGGGCATCTGGACCGGGTATTGGGCAACGGCACCATCGAGTTCAATACCAACGGTCAACTTGTCGCCATGACCGACGCTGATTTCGTGATCGATCGAGAAGGCACGGGTGCATTTACACCCCAGCAGATATCGATTCAGTTCTCCGACCCCGACGCAACGGTCTCGGCGTTGGCGTCGTTCGCCAGTCAGCTTTCGGCGTTCGGCCAGGATGGCTCTTCGATCGGCACGCTTGAGGATTTCAATGTTTCGGCCGATGGCAGCATCGTCGGTGTATTTTCCAACAGCCTGCTGCGCACGCTTGGCCAGATCACGATGTCGCAGTTTCCCAATCCCCAGGGCTTGGAGGAGGTGGGCGGCAATCTCTATCGGGTCACGGTCAACAGCGGCATGGCCGCCATCGTTACACCGGGCACGGCCGGTTCGGGACGGATTATCGGCGGCGCGCTCGAGTTGGCCAACGTCGAACTGAGTCAGGAGTTTATAGCACTGATCAACGCCAGCACCGGATTTACCGCCAACAGCAGGGTGCTGAGCACGACCGACCGGCTGTTACAGGATCTGCTCAACATCGTCCGATAAGAACTGCGGCGCCCTGGTCCAACTCGGCATGGGGTGACGCACAAGGCCATGGGACCGCTTGGCGCAAGCCCACGTCCGGCCGTGGATGGAATACTGATGATCACCGTCACCCGGCTCAATGGCAAGAAAATGGTCGTCAACGCCGACTTGATCCGCAGCGTTGAGGCCAACCCGGATACCACTGTCACCCTCATCAACGGCGACCACATAATCGTCACCGAGTCGCTGGACCAGGTCGTCCTGTTGGCCATCGAGTACGGCCGATCGCTGCGGAGACTGGTCACGCCGTCGTAGCCACACTATTCGCACCGTTGATTTCAAAGTATGTGTCCGTCTAGACCGATAAGGGTTAAATGGGCGCTATCCGTCTGTCAGAAGGCAAGCGATGGATTTAGGCATACTTTTCGGCTTCCTCGGCACGTGGTTGCTGATTGCGTGGGCGCTGTTGGAAAGCGGTGATGTCACGATGTTCATCAATGCGCCCAGTTTCCTCCTTGTCATTGGCGCTTCGGTGACTGTGGTCATATACGCCACGCCCATGCGTTACGTCAAGCAGATCATGGCGATCCTCAGGAAGAGTTTCTTCTTTCAGCCCGAGTCTCTCGAAAATCTGATCGCCGACATGGTGCGCTTCGCTGAAATTGCTCGTCGAGATGGCATCCTCAGCCTTGAGAACAGCATCAAGGAAATCGAAGATGAGTTTATCGTGCAGGGCATCCAGATGGCGGTTGACGGCACCGATCCGGAGTTGATCGAGCAGATCATGAACAATGATCTGGAGAATCTGGTCGAACGCCACGATGTCGGCAAAGGCATCTTCGATACGATCGGCAAGTACGCCCCCGCGTTCGGCATGATCGGGACACTGATCGGCCTGGTCATCATGCTTCGAAACATGGACAATCCGGCCGCGATCGGTCCCGGTATGGCCGTCGCGTTGCTGACCACCCTTTACGGCGCACTGATCGCCAACGGCGTGGCCCTGCCCCTGGCCGATCGGCTGGCACGGCGGTCCGCGGAAGAAGTGCTCGCCAAGACGATCATTATCAAGGGCGTAATGGCCATCCAAAGCGGCGACAACCCCCGGATCGTCGAGCAGAAATTGCGGACATTCCTGCCGCCGGTGGTTCGCAAGGCCGCCGCCGAAGAGAAGGCCGCATGAGTAGGTACCGAGGTTCACTGCGGAATCGTTAACGCATGGCAGTTAAATGCAAATGTCCGCCTGCCGGAGCCCCCGCCTGGGTATTAACCTTCGGTGACATGATGTCGCTGCTGTTGACCTTCTTCATCCTGCTGCTGTCATTGTCCGAAATCAAGAAAGATGATGAGTTTCGAGCCGTCGTCAAGGAGGTGAAGAAGGCTTTCGGCATGCACGGCGGCGGCGGGCGGGTTCCGAGCAAGTCTGACCCGGAACTGACTTTCATCGAGCGGATCAAATCATTGCAACTGGTCAGCAGGAAAGAGCCAAAGAAGTCTGTCACTGTCGAGCAATCGATAGACGGGAAGAATCGGCGGGTGACCACGCTCCGGCAGGCTGTGATCCAGACGACCGGGGGCAAGAACACTTTCGAGCCGGGCTCGACGCGCCTGAGTCGGGAGTATCAGGCGGCCTTGGTGGGCCTGGCGCCCCTGCTGCGCGACTACAAGACCAAAATCATCGTCAGTGGCCACGCCAACGCTGGCGAGCCGATTGGCAGCGACCATCACGACCTGCGCGACCTGAGCTATGCCCGGGCCCGGGCGGTTCACGACTTGCTGATCGGCGCCAAGTGCCGGATAAGGCCCGAGCGGATCAGGATCGAGGCCAACGGTGACAGTGAGCCGGTCACCGGCCAAGTCTACAACAGCGTCGAGCAACGGCACAATCGACGCGTTGAGATATTTCTGACCGACTTGTTGGTCGATGAGTTTTCTAAGCCGGAATTGGATACGTTGGACTAGTGTCATGGCAATGGACTAGAGATTGATCACTCGCGGGGAAACACGATATGGCAGAACAGCAACACAACGACAGGCAGCCGCTGGCTAAGAAGAAGAAGAGCGTGCCCGTCAAGACGATCCTGATACTCGTTGGCGTCCTGCTCGCCGAGGCCGCCACGGTGCTGGTGGTATTTATGATCGCCAGCAAACCGTCGCCGGTCATGGCCGGCGACCCGGCGCAAGACCTGACCGTTCTCATGGAAAAACCCGCCGAGACGCTGGTGATCGAGGGCAAGTTTCCCAATAGCCAGCGGGGCAGAACGATTTTATTTGATACCGAGGTGTATGTGATCGTCAAGACCAAGCATCTCGACAGTGTGCAGGCGATGGTCGAGGAAAAAAAGGCGAGGATTGCGACAGATATCAAGACGATCATCAGCCGGGCCGATCCTTCTCACTTCGCAGAGCCCTCGCACGCCACGCTGACACGCCAGATACGCGATGTGATGGACAAGCGGATCGGCCGCGATCCGGAGGATAATGAGTTGATCGTTCAGGAAGTACTGATCAAACAGTTGACCGGCTTTGACGCAAGCTTTTAAGTTCGGAAAAACTAATGGCTGAAGACGCAAAAAATAGTGAGGCGGAGCAGATGGTCGATCAAGCGGTGGCCAAAGCCAAGGCATCGCTCGACGAGTTGGCTGCTGACGTCGACGGTAAAGAAGGTGCCGATACCGACCCGATCGCGCAGGTTGCGGATGCCGAGAACAAGATCCAGTTGCTCAACGACGTGGAGTTGCACGTTATGATCGAACTGGGCCGCACGGAGATGCTCATTGAGGACGTGTTGCGATTGACCGAGGGCAGCGTCGTGGAGTTGGACAAGTTGGCGGGTGACCCTGTGGACGTGTACGTCAACCAGCGACT
>CAUYYV010000072.1:0-12257 GCA_963577075.1 Phycisphaerae bacterium | reverse complement strand
ACCAATGCGTCGTGCTCGACGGTGGCATAGCCACCGAACTGCAACGCGTTGGGCTCAAGGACCATCGCATCAGTGACAGCGGCATGTGGGGCACTTGGGCGCTCTTTCACGCGCCACGCACCGTACTGCAGGTGCACCGCCGCTTTGTCGACGCCCAATGCGACGTCATCTCGACCAACACCTGGGCCATCCTCGGCTCGCCCGCGCACGAGGCCCGCACCGGTCACCACGAGGCCGGGCCCACGCACTGGATGGACGCCGCCCGGCTGGCTATCCAGCTGGCACGCCAAGCCATCGCCGACGCTGGACGCACCGGCCGTTGCGCCGTTGCATTCAGCATCAACGGCGACATCAATCAGCCCAAGCACCGGGACACGCTGCGACTGCTCGCGCGTGTCTTCGATCGCGATCGACCCGACTTTATCCTGATGGAAACGCTCTCGCTTATCCGCGACAACCTGACCTTTCCCGCCATTGAATTGATGCTGCAAACGGGACTGCCCGTCTGGCTCAGCTTTCGACGATGCCGACACGGCGTCTGCGGTGTACACGGGCAACACTGGGGTGGGCCCGAGGGTGACCTGTTCGGCCGAGCGGCACAGCGATTCGATGACATGGGCGTCGGCGCACTGCTGATAAATTGCCTGCCGGTCGACCACGTGCCCGGCATGCTACCTTGGCTGCGCGACTTTACCGACATGCCCCTGGGCGTGTATCCCAACCTCGGCAGGTATCTCGACCCCGGCTGGAAGTTCGACGACGATACCACGCCCAACAACTTTGCCGATCTCGCCCTGCAGTGGCGCGCCCAAGGCGCGCAGATCATCGGAGGCTGCTGCGGCGTAACACCCGAGCACATTGCCGCCGCGGGCGAAAAACTCGCCGACACCAAGTCGGCCCGACCCCACGCCGCGCTTGACACGCCCGAGCCTGGCAATCAGCCCGACAAGATCACCGCTCACCCGCTCCCCACCACCGCGCCATGGGCCGACGGGCAGGATCGCGACCTCTACCCGCTTACCTTTCCGAACCTGCATGTTGAGCACGGTGTGTTCGAGCCGACCGAAGGAAGCTTCCTGCTCTGGAAACACCTGTTCCGCACGGGCGTCGGCCAAGGGCATCGCTGCCTCGACGTCGGCTGCGGCTGCGGCATCCTCTCGATCCAGCTCGCGCTTAACGGCGCCGAGCACGTCCACGCCATCGACATCGAACGTGAAGCCGTTGCCAACACCATGGCCAACGCGTACCGCAACGGTGTCGAGAAACAGATCGATGGTGCCGCTGAAGATCTTTACACCTTCATGCCCGGCTGCCGTTACGACCTGATCGTCGCCAGCCTGTACCAGATGCCCGTCGATCCGCACGGCGAGATTGCGGGACACCGCCCCGTCGATTACTGGGGCCGCAACCTCGTCGATTACCTGATCGGCCAGTTGCCCGAGTTGCTCGCCGACAACGGGGTCGCGTACCTCATGCAGCTTTCGATCATCAGCCAGGTGCGCACGCAGCAGTTGCTCGAAGAGGTGGGCTTCCAGGCCGAGTGCGTTGATTTTGACACCTTCAATTTCTCCCCCGTTTTCATGTCGAACCTCGAACAGATCCGCCGCGTCGAACAACTCAGCGACGCCTATCATCTGACGTTCGGCCAGCAGGACGTGATGGTTTCTTACCTGCTCAAGCTTACGCGCAAAAACGCATAGACTCCCGCCCCCGGCCACCCCTGATAACGATGCTCACGACGTTGGTTGATCGGCGTCGCCGGGCCGTCCGGATGCGTTCAAGCACCCACGTGATCGCGCGGTAACCGACTGAAAAATAATCGGCGCATCAAAAAGATGCCACACGACAACCTGCGTATCCAGAAGATCGAACGACGAACTCCACCACTGATCCCATTGCTGGTCCGCCATCGTCAACCGTGGCCCGCGCCCTCGCTCCGCCGCATTCAAGACCACCCATGGAACAAACCACTCGAACGCCCCGCCATCTTGTCCGGTCATGAACCGCCGCCATGCTTCTATTGCGACCGATCCCACCTCATCAACGCAGTCCAGCCGCCCCAGGTATTGCCGACTCAGTTCGCCCAGCGACCGTGCCAGGCCAGACGCTTCAATCCCGCGGACAACGCCTTGCTGCGAACTTTGGAACTCGAGCTTTGCGCACGGACCCCTGTTGACCCTTACCAGGTCCCGGCAGTGCACGATGATGCCCTGCGGTGCGAGAATGGATTGCAGCAATTGCCCGTGCCCGTTATGAATCTCCTGAACGACATAACGGCTAAATGCGGCCAGCGTGCTGCTGGTCTTCAACATCATTTCATCGTCACTGATGCCGGCCGGTGCGCCAGGCTTGGTGCGAAGCAGGGATGCGATGTAGCCGCGCACATAGTCGGACAGCGGCGTGAACAGCCCGGTCGAGATTGCCAATCCGGCCTTGTCGCCGCAGAGAAGTCGTCCAAGTTCCGGCGGCACCACCGGGTCAACAACCGGACACGCACCCGCGCGACATTCATTATAAAGGGCGCCGATACCAGAGACGGCGGCGTCGAAATCCTGTGCCGGGTCAATTACCTGCTCGACTCTTTGGATAAACCCGTCGGACACCAACGACAGATCCGCCGAGGCGACAACGATCCTGTCGCCCAGAAGATGGGCCAGGTCATGGTCCCAAAGCGCCTCGCACGGCGCGTCCGGATCGATATCCATGAGAATAATGCGTGAGTATTCGGGGGATGCCAGGGCATCGCGAGTGTGTTGCTCAAGCCACCCGGCGCCCAGATCGACCATGCTCAAGCCCGCGGCAGCGCGCTCGGAAGCGCGCCCAATCTGCTGATGATAAAACTTATTTAGCTGCTGGCGCCGGTCGGCGGCGGACCGGATGGCGTCGGCGCCGAACACGTTGGCGCGATTGAACCGAATCTTCCGGTTATAAAGACGTGCCTGCCGCTGCAAAAAGATGCGCAGTCTTGTGCCAGCGAAAGATCCGGTCGGTTCCGCAGCTGCACGAACGATGTCATTCAGTTCGGTGACGCCGGACGGGTCTTTGGCAAAGGCCAGGATCCATCGAATCGGCTTGCCCCTGTCCGCCAATACGTGAACGACAGGATCCTCAATGCCCGCCCGCTGCGCCGTAACGGCCAGGGACCGCGGGCTTGAGAAACAGGATTTCGGATCAGGACGAAAGTAGTACCGCTCGAGAATCGATTCAAGGTACTGCTGATTCGCGCGCATTGTCTTGAGCAGCGGCTGCGGGTCTCGTATGTTCCTGTATTTGTCCAGCCAGCGCCCGAAATTGTAAAGAATCGTGATCACGGGGGTCTGCTCATCTGCCTTGAAGGACATCAACTCGTTGAAGCGAAGGCCGGATACATGTTCAATCGTGCCGATAATTCGGCTGCGCGCAGCTCGTGTACGCTTGTCGCCGTGAAGATAGGATTCCATCAGGTCGTAGAGGTCGACGTGCTTATACCGGGCATACTGCTGTTGCTCCAGCGCAAAGGATTGATCCGTTTCACATTCCGGATGCCGGACCAGCAGGATCGCCCATCCGCTCGGCTTCAGGACACGACAGGCTTCGCCCAGCATCTTGCGATCGTCGGTGTATTCGAGAAGATCCGTTGCCATGACGGCGTCAAACGCCGCGTCCGGAAACGCCAACCTTTCAACATCCATCTGTGATAATCGAATGTCCTGCAAAGTGCAGATGTCGTGATCGTAAAGATCAATGCAATCCACCGCGTGCAGGGTGAAGGCGTCGGATACGGTCCGCGCGACCTGCGGCCAGAAACAGGCGCGGCCCGTGCCGAGGTCGAGAATTGACGTGTCGGCTTGCCGTCGGGCCAGGGCATCGAGACAGGCCCGCCAAAAGGATATCTTCGCTGGAAGGCCTCGGTCATAGGCGCCCCTGCGCGGGTGGTTGTCCCAATACGCCTGCCAGGACCCTGCGATGGGCGCGTCCTGTCGATTGTTGCCGGGTGTCACTCGCATCATCGATTTCTTTGTCGGCCGCGCCATCGTACCGCATCTGCGCGCAAAAGCGGCCGGGGAAATTTATTCCTCGGCCCATGGTTAGCGCATGCCCGAAACCGTGCCGGCGCGCCGATGCAAACGTGCTGCGGCAGTTCGGGTCCACCACGTAATCAGCGATGTTGATTGAATGGTCGCCCGATTCGAGCACAGCATTTTATCACCGCGATGATGGCATGCCTATCCCTGCATCGAGGATGAAGCATTGGACTGGTGCGAGGTTGCTCTTGATTCGAGGGCAAGAAGGGCGCGGTGGCTTGTTGTGGGGCGGCGCCGGTCGCTGGCCAGCGGTCTCAGGGGCATGTTCGCATGGCGGCGCCCGTGTCTCCGACGAAAAAACAGTGCCTGCGCCCGATGCTGCTTCCCGTTCTTCTGTCTCGCTGTGGCTGCAGATGAATAAAAAATACACTCATTCCAGATTGTTACATTGACACCGGCGGTCTTCGGTAGCTATCTTGGCGCAAAACCTGATTGTGACAAGGGCCGGTGCGGTGGGTTTAAGTGAATGGATGAACAAGAAATCGGTGACGGCCGCCGCGGTGGCCGTCCTGTTGGGGTCGTTGCTGGCGATCGTCCTGTCATCAGGGGGAAGCGGGACGGCACCACAACCGATGCATGCGTACTTTTTCGATCTGAGCACGAACGAGTTGTTCACCGCTGACAAGACCCTGCTTGCGCCGATCGAAGCGCCGTCGGGATCATTTAAGGGCGAGCCAGGCGGAGTGTCCGCCTTCATCTACTCATGTCGACAGTGCGACCCGGATGAGTGGGAGATCAGGTACCTGCTCAAATACTCCGACGCCGCCAAACAACACATGCTGCAACTGCAGGAACAACACCCGGACAAGGCGGTTTACATGCCGCAAGACCGTGCTGCCACCGAGCCGTTTCGCAGCGGCATTCTGGTCAAGCGGCCCGAGGATGCGAATTGGGTCCGTAAAGCCAGCCCCGAGGGAACCACCATCGTGCGCGAAGCGGCCGTGTGCGGCAGTCGGCTCGCACGCCAATGCCGCCCGGACCCGTCGTGATGACCGGCATGCTCGATGTGCGCCGCGCGTACCGGCGACACCGGCCGATCCGATCAATACACCGTATAAGGCTGGCGGAGATAGTGCCAGAAATACGGGTTGCCATCGGCGAGCAACTTGTCCGGGTTTTGAGGTTCATCATCACCGCCGGGTCCATATTTTGAGGCACCGACGAAGTTGCTCTCATCGATATAGTTGCCGCGGAAACTGTCCACGTGGGTATCGAGCATCACCATGTTAACCGTCTTGAGGTGACGAAACTTGATCGCGCCGTAGTCGAGAGCGCCTATCCCGCCGTACCAGCTTTCGTATGGATTGGCCAAGTCCGCACCGGCAGCGTCAAAAAGACTGGGGGTGCGACCGGGCTTGGTGATCAGGCTGTACCTCACCCATGTATACGTGGCGGAACCACCCGTGAAGCTCCAGATATTGCCGTTGGGGTGGTACTGGTAAGTGATTTGTCCCCCGTACACCCTGAGCCGATCCTGAGGGATCGCCGGGCACCCAAGAGCCTGGCTGCCGGCGGTCGAGTTCGCTCGCATTTCCGGCATGTAAGGCAACAATTCAGAGGCCCAATCGCCCGCCCAACTAGTCGGATTCTTGTCCACTGTCTGCGGCATGATGTCGCCACTGTCCTGGGTGTAGTAGTAGAGGGCCGTACCCCACTGCCGCAGATTTGACTGGCATTGAATCCTCTTGCCTTCCAGTTTGGATCGTTTGATCGCTGGCAGAAGCAGCGATATCAGCAAGGCGATAATCGAGATCACGACCAGCAGTTCAATCAGCGTAAATCCATGGGTGCGTTTCATGTGGTGCCTCCTGCGGAAACAGTACCCGACGTCATGGTGATTGTATCTGATTGCGCACCCGAGCATTACGGCACGGCGGGCGCGTTGGGGCCTTTGGGAATATTTTGGATTCTCGAACGGCTCCCAGCCACCGTAAAACCACTTCAACGGCAGCGCCAGCTCGATCGAAGCTTTCCATTCGCGGCGCGGGCACATCATGTCCCTGTACGGTGATACGCGGCATGGACATCGGCGTACACGTCAGTGGGTGTTACCAATGATGTAACCGCAAAGA
The DNA here is from genome assembly GCA_963577075.1 of Phycisphaerae bacterium. GTDB lineage: Bacteria > Planctomycetota > Phycisphaerae > Phycisphaerales > Phycisphaeraceae > CAUYYV01. The sequence continues at coordinate 6,121 of CAUYYV010000072.1, read as the reverse complement.
AGCAGAAACACTATGATCACAACTAAATCAGGAAACAAGCCAATACCTTCTCGAGCAATCCGGACTGACAGGAGAAACCCATGAATGATCTGCAATCGGCCGATTCGCCAGAAGCGCCGAGGCAATCGTTGTCCCTGATGGGCGTATTTGCCCACCCGCATGATTTCACCTACACGGCCGGAACGCTCGGGCATCACGTCGATCGTGGTGATCGCGTGGCGGTCATTTTCCTGACAGACGGCGCGACGACGCATAACGAGCAGCTCTACGACGAGATGCGCAAGCCCGAGGCCGAGCGCGACCCCACCGTGTTCGGCCAGACCAAGGCGCAATACGCCGCCCGCAAGATCGACGAGATGCGCCAAGCATGCGCGTTGTTCGGCATCGTGGACGTCACGATCCTGCCTTACGCGGACAACTGCATCCACCCCGACGGCGCGATGATCGAGCAGGTGGTCGAGATGATCCGCGACCGCCGGCCCGACATCGTGATCACGCAACGCCCCCAGCACACGGTGCGCAATCAGTTTCGTCTTCCCGATGACCACTTCACCACGGCACGGGTCGTGCACGAGGCGATACTGCGCGCCGCGCTGCCCGTGCCCGGGGCGGCGCATCGGCCCCACGAGACACCGGCGCTGTACTACATCGGCGTGGGCAGCGGGTGGGAGAATATCGACCTGTGCGTCGATGTCACCGATCAGTTCGAGAAGTGCGTGCAAGCCGAGGCGATCTACAAGACCCAGGGCGCGGCCGAAGAAAAAGCGAGGAGGAAGATAGAGGTTCTCCTGGGGCATTATGGCTGGATGGCGCGCATGCGCTACGCCGAGCCGTTCATTCGTGCAAACGCCGAAGTTGGCCGCTACCTCACCGTCAATGACCAGGCGCGCAACATGGCCAGCGAGTCGCACATGCAGCGCGAGCTCCGCCTGGCACAGTTCGGCGGTGAGTGACATGCGCCGGCGGGTGGCCGAACACAACAGGCGGCAGCTCACAAGGCGCGATCACCAAAGCCGCCTCCCGGCTCGAACCGGGGCCCGGCGGTTTAATTAGAAGATCGCCGCCCCATACAGCGGTGCCGCGAGGGCGGCCCCTTTGATTACCAGCGCTAGCGCTTATTGGCGTGGCGGGCGGGCAATTGAGGATAGTTGTCAACAAGCCAGCGCGCCTCGTTGGCAATTGCCGTGGCGCACGCGTCGAGCCATGCTTGGCCTTGCTGTGCCGATGCCTCGACGGCGTCAGCGCCGGCGCCGGCGCCGCGGTATTCGGGCTGGCAGTCGATTTCGCCGAGATCAACGCTATGGGGTGCAAGGGCCAGCATCAGGCTTGTCTCCCATTTGCCCGCATGGTCGCCGGATAAACCCGCAGCATCGAACTCGCCGCCCCAATCGGTGGTCACGGGGTGCCCGGCCATTAGCGTGACACGCGAGAAGGCCTTGGCGACCGGCCTGGCCCAATGGACCAGGGGATTATGGCCACTACAGATATAGATGGAGCGAAAACCGAACCCTGCAATCTGCTCAAGGCTCATGCGCACCAGGCGCTGGTAGGCAAGCCATTGCTCCTGCTGGTCGACGCCACCGTGAGGTGAAATGACTTTCGTCACCTCATCATCGATGCCGTAAGCGCTGGCGATCAGATCATCATGCCCGCCGTTGTTATCCATGAAGAACGAATCGCGAGGAACGCCCCAAACCAGTGGGGGGAAAACGGCGCCACCGCCCAGCTTCTGCGCCGCGGCGCAACATACCCCGCGTGATTTGATGGCGTCGGTTCCGACCGGGCTGTGAATGCCGTGCCACTCTAGGGCGCCAAGCGGCAGGAACGCAACGTCGGCCTTATCGCGACAGGAACAAATCTGGCCGGGACGCATGAATTCAATACAGGCAGATGCAGGATCGATCATTGTTTGAACTCGACTTTATTGATGGCCTTGAATGATCCACAGGCAACGTATATTTCCGCAGATTAGAACACAAAATAATCAGCCGACATGAATCACAGCATCCAGGACAAATTATTCTATTGCATTTGGCACTCACCTTGGCAACATTGCGCTGCCCAGATTAGCAGTTCACGAGCGCGATTGCCGCGATCAATCATCCCGTGTTCTCGCATCCCCCAAACCCCACGATCCCGCGGTAACCCGACAACCCGGCGGGCAACACTACGCGTAAAAGACGGGCAGTATTTCGGCGCGTGATGATTCGTCGGATTCCATCACCCGATGATGACGCCGGCGACACGGGCGACCATAACCCCTTGGAATCACAGAAGAATCGCGATGAAATGCGCGACGATTCGTCGCCGTTCACCAAAGCCACCTCCCGGACTCGAACCGGGGACCTGCGGTTTACAAAACCGCTGCTCTACCAACTGAGCTAAGGTGGCTGGTTGCACGCGTCTTATTATTAAGCATTCATGCCATTGCTTGCCTGGCTTTTCTCGCCATCATGGGCGCCGACCCGTTTTAATCTTCTTGAAACGCCTCTTTATGCGCGCACCGCCGGGCCGTTTCTGCCCCCTAATGCTACCCGCCACGCCAGCGAGAGTCATGACGGTCAAACCCGCGGCAAGATTGGTCCGCTCAACGAACGACAGCAGTGCAAGCCGCCGATTCGGCCGGCCGCGGCGACCCCCTTTGCATTCGCATTTACCCGCGCGCCTGGTCTTCTTTTCAACTTGCTCTACCAGTTTTGGGCTATTTCTTATAACGTACACGGCCGTGCCGAGCACCAATCAGGATGGCGAGTCCGGCTGCCGCGCGCAAAGCGGCGGGGTTGCCCGAGGTCCTACGCCCGTGAAATGGAACCTGATCATCTGCGTGCTGCTGGGCGTTGCGATCTTCGCCGTCTACGGACAGGCGCTGCACTTCGGTTTCATCACGTTCGACGACGATGTCTACGTGACGCAAAACCGCCACGTGCAGGCCGGCCTGACCGCCGAGGGTTTTGCCTGGGCTTTTCAGACCGGGCTTTCATCGCACTGGCATCCGCTGACGTGGCTGTCGCACATGACGGTTTGCCAGTTCTTCGCAACGGACCCTGCGGCACACCACGCGGCAAACATCGTTCTGCACTTTCTCAACACCGTGCTGCTGTTCGGCGTGCTGATGTTAATGACGGGTCGGACGTGGTTATGCGCGTTCGTGGCAGCGCTGTTTGCGCTGCACCCATTTCACGTCGAGTCAGTGGTGTGGGTCTCGCAGCGCAAGGACGTGCTGAGCATGCTGCTGGGATTGCTGTCGATGTGGGCGTACGTCGCGTATGCCCGAACCGCGCGGCCGGCGTGGTACGCAGCGGCGTTTGTGCTCCTGGCGACCGGATTGCTGGCCAAGCCGCTGCTGATCACGCTGCCGCTGGTGTTCCTGCTGCTCGACTATTGGCCGCTCGGCAGGATGCGAGGGCTTTGCCCCGAGACGGCCGGATGTCCGCCGCGATCAGCGATCTTTCTGTTGATCGAAAAGGTTCCCATGCTGATGCTGTCGGCCGCATCGACCGCCGTGACATTCATCATGATGCGCGGGACGATGCCGAGCACGGACAAGCTGCCCGCCTTGCCGATGCTGGCCAACATGTTCGTCTCGTACGTTCGTTATTTGGCCAAGACGTTCTGGCCGACGGACATGGCGCTGCTCTACCCGCACCCGAGCATGGCCGGCGGCACGCCGTGGACGAGCTGGCAGGTGGGCGGGTCACTGGCGGTGCTGGTGTTCCTGACGATGCTGCTGCTGTGGGCGGGGCTTCGCTATCGGTATCTGGTTGTCGGGTGGCTCTGGTTTGGGATCACGATGGGCCCGATGAGCTTGCCCATGGGCGTGCAGGCGATGGCGGATCGATACACGTACATGCCGCTGATCGGTCTTTTCATCATCGTCGCCTGGGGTGGCGCGGACCTGGCGGCGCGAAGGCAGGGCAAGGGGGCCGCTCGTGCATTGGCTGCGGCCGCGGTCGCGGTCGTGATTGGCGCAACCGTCACCTGCTGGTTTCAGGTTCGCCATTGGCGCACGCCCGCTGCACTCTACACACACACGATCAACGTCACCGGGCCAAACCACAAGATGCATATTTTGCTTGGGACGCAACTTGCCATCAAGGGGGAAGGCCCAGCTGCCATGAAACACTTCCGCCGGGTGCTGGCGATTGACAAGGGCAACGCGTTCGCCCTCACCAACATTGGCGTAATATTCCAGCGAAACGGCAACAACGAGGAGGCAATGCGTTACTTCAGGCGAGCCGTCAAGCAGAAGCCGGACTACGCCGAAGCGCACAAGAATCTGGGCACAGTGCTGTCTGCCGGGGGAAGATACGACGAGGCGATCGCCGCGTATCACGCGGCGTTGAACATCCAGGATGATTATGCCGAGGCGCACTACAACCTGTCATTGGATTTGACGCTAACCGGCCGTCTCGACGAGGCGGTCGAGCATCTTGGCGCGGCCCTGCATTACAACCGCCGCCTCCTGGCGCCTCTCAACCGGATGGTGTGGGACCTGGCCACCTCCCCCAACGCGGAGACGCGCGATCCGGCGAAGGCGGTTCGCCTCGCCGAGTGCGCCGCCGAAATTGTCGGCCGCAAGGATGCAGTCACGCTCAGCACCCTGGCGGCGGCGTACGCGGCGGCGGGCCGGTTCGACCGGGCGATCGACACCGCCGAGCGCGCCCGGGCGTGGGCCGTCGAGGCCGGTCATGAAAAACTGGCCGATGGCATCCGGCGGCGCCTGGCGCAATACCGAAACAGGCAGGCGCCCTGACAGCGGCAGTGGGTGCGCCTTGAGCCGTGCGGCGCGATCCTCTTCGGCTTACTGGTTCTTGAACCGGTATCGCAACAGCGACCAGCCCATCGTGAAGAAGTGCTTCGCCCTAAGCTTCTTGCCCTCCTCGTAGCTGCGCGCCTCGAACGTGATGGGCACTTCGCGCAGGCGTATCCTGCGGCGCAGGATCTGGGCGATGATTTGGGCGTCGAGTTCCCAGCTGTCCTCGGTCCATTTGAGCGTGCGCAGCGTGTCGCCGCGGAAGACCTTGTAACAGGTCATCGAGTCTGTGAGCCGGGCGCGGTATATCAGGTTGATCATCAACGTCAGTGCCCGGTTGGCGAGCCAGGCCCGGAACATCATGCCCCCCATGGTGCCCTTGAACCGGGAGCCGAACACGACGTCGGCCTCATCGTCGAGGATGGGCTGAATCAACGCCAGATACTCGCCGGGGTTGTATTCAAGGTCGGCATCCTGGTTCATGATGATCCGGCCTCGGGCGCTTGCCCAGCCCTGTCGCAGCGCGTAACCGCGACCGCGGTTCGCCTGCGTGATCACGCGGACGGCCGGATGGCTGTAGCCGCGCAGCGCCTCGGCGGTGCCGTCGGTCGATCCGTCGTCGACGACGATGACTTCCTTGGACACGTCCACGGCCACGATCCGCTCAAGCAGTTCGAGGATGGTTTGCCGCTCGTTGTAGACGGGTACGACCACGGAAAGGATCGGCTGAGCTTCCTGGGAATTGCCCAAAGCTGGCTTAGATGAAGGCGGCTCTTCTGGCACGGCGGAAAGCTTATCCCGGCCGGGGCGGGATCACAACCGCCGGGCGCGGCGGCGGCCCTTCGAGCCCGCTGCCCAGCGTGTCCAAAAACCGCACGATCCTCAAAACTGTCTCTTTGGATGTAACAGCATGAAATAAAACAGTTTACGGAGTATGCAGCCAGCATTGCATATTTTTAATCCGCCGATGCCCTTGCCCAATTACCCTGTTAGTGTTATATTTACGATAGGAGTAAGGTCATAGCCTGCGGAGGAAGTAGATGATTAGAGCTCTACCGGTGTTGCCGGCCAATTCGAACAATACGTCTCTCGAACGGCCCGACATTCCCGACAGCATCATCCGCCCGATCCGACGGGTGCTGCTCATCTTTCCGCCGATGGTGTTTTCGCGGTTTCAGTCGCGCCAGACCGCCCTGTTTCCGCTGGGGTTGGGCTATATCGCATCCAGCCTCGAGGCGGCGGGCGGCTATGAGGTCGCCATGCTCGACTGCCCCAGCGAGGGGTACGACACACTGCAGGACATCGGCAAGGATCGGATGATCTACGGGTTGCCGGAGGACGAGATCCGTCGACGGATCGAGCAGTTTC
>CAUYYV010000071.1:0-12292 GCA_963577075.1 Phycisphaerae bacterium | reverse complement strand
GAGTCATCCCACGCCCAGGTGTTGCCTCAACGCACTGCGCATCGCGGATTTGGCTTTACTTCATACAATGAAGCGGACCGCGGCCCTGCCAATGTCGCCTCCGGGCGATATTAACACCCCGTGCCACCGGATGTCACCACGAACGGCAGTGAAATTATTTCATCACAAGGCATATTCAAGCGCGACGTGGCCAGCGCCGTGCTGTTCGTCGGCACCATGCACGGCCTTTCGCTCCTGTTTGGTTTTATCGCCTACAAGAATCTGGGGGCGTCGGAGTTGTGGGTCGGCGTCATCGCGTCGGCCGGTTACTGCGGCTATTTCTGGAATTTCTTTCTCAACAGGCTGACGGCACGGCTCAGCCTGCGACGCGGGATCGTCGTCATGATGGCAACTTCGGCGTTGCTGCTGTCGGCGGCCGCATGGCAGGACACGGCGGGCCCATACTGTCTGCTGGTCATGGTTGTTCTGCTGATGCTCGGTCTCTACGAGGTGCAGTACGGCACGCTGGTGCGACATCTCTACGATCAGGACAGTCGCCCCCGGTTGCTCAGCAGGCGACATCTTGCCATTGCGGTGGCGACGGCGGGTTTCGCGCTGGGATTCGGCGCCATGTGCGAGGCATCGGGGCAACATCTGCCGGCGTTCCTGGTGGCGGCTGTCATCATGGGCGGCGCGGCGGCGGTGTTTCACGGCATCCCCATGCGCGCCGAGCACCACATGGAGCCGTTTCACCCGTGGGACGTGGTGCGCACGGCGCTGGGCGACCCGCGATTCAGACGGGTGGTGATCATTCTCACGCTGTATGGCTGGGTCGGCGCCGGGTCGCAGCCGATTCTGACGGTGCTGTACAAACGTCTCGAGTTCGGCGAGGCGCAGGTGGGACAGCTCGTGGCGATTGGGACAGTCGGCACGTTGCTGGGGCTGCTGCTGATCACACCGCGGCTGCGATTCGCCGGCGGCATTTCGAATTACCGGCTCTGTTTTGGGGCTTCGTCCGTTGCGATGCTCGTGTATGGTGCCGTCGCGTTCAATGACCCGGGCCCATGGTCGTTTGCGATGATGGGGATTGGTGCATTTGTGTTTGGTATTTCCCTCGCCGGGTTCAGTCTCGCCATGCAAACCACGGGGATAAACCTTGCGCCGCCGGGCAAGACAACGCTCTACGTCAACGCCTTGATGATCGTGCTCGGCGTGCGCGGCATGGTCATGCCGCTGCTCAGTGCAAAAGTTGTTGGCACCTGGGACATCCGCACCGCGTTGACGGTGAGCATCGTGGTCGCTTGCGTTTGCGCCGGGGCCGTGCTGATGCCGGGCATCGACGGGCGAGCTGTGCGGGCGACGGCGGACGACCCCCAGCGGCCTTGACCACGCAGCGCGGGTGCCGTCAGGGTCATCTCTTTTATGATCGTGATCCGCTATTGGCGCAACACGATGGCGTCGGCGGCGTACAGGGGAAAGGTCATCCGTAGCGCCCCGTCGGGCGCCGGCGCGATCCGCACCGCGGCGCCTGATGCGGCGTAAGCATGGCTAAATCGCCCGGCGTCCGGGAGCGTGATAGTCGTCGCGTCGCGTCGCACCGCCTCGTGATCGATGACGAACACGACGGCCCGGTCCTGCCCGTCGTAACGAACAATCTCGGCGATCGGCATGTCCGTGTCGGCGACGCGGGCCGCGCCGGCCAGCCGGGCGGGCCAGGCGATCAGGTCGCGAAGCTCGGCGGGAAACCGCGTCGGACGATAGGAATCGGGATCGTAATCCTTGCCCGCCACCGCTTCGTGAGCGTAGGCGATCCCGGGCATCGCGGCGATGCGGATCGTCGCGCCCTTGCCCATGCGACGCCAGACGCCGGCGGGTTGATCGCGCGAATTGCGAAGAATGACCTGCGTTCCGTCGAGCGGCTCGAGCGATTCGCCAAAACATAGCTGATCGAACGACACCGCCGGTGCATCGGTACCTTTCACGGTGGTGAGCGTGTCGAGCGTTTTCTGGGTGCGCAGCTCGTATTTCGGTCGGCCGACATTGTGGACCAGTTGCAGGTCACGGCTGGCGGCGGCGAATACCTTTTCCAGTACGTCCGTCGGCTGGTTGTACTCGTCGCGCGTGGCGGCGCCGGCGGCACCGAAGAGCACGCCCCCGGCCTCGACCCATGGCGCGATCGCTGCGGCGCAGCGGCGGCGAAGCTGCGGGCCGGCAACGTATAACGCCTTGTAGTTCGACAGCAGGCCGGCCTCGATGTCCTGCTCGGCGATGAAGTCGGCGTCGTAGCCGGCGTGCGCCAATGCCCAGTGGGTGTACCAGCCGTTCTGCTCGGACGTGTAATTGCTCTTCGCCCAGATCGCGGCGGTGCGGTTGTAGAGAATCGCGACGTCAGTCTTGCGCCGCACGGTGTCGTGCAGCGCTTCATCGATCGTGCCCAGTTCGTGTTGTATGACGGCCAGCGGTTTGTATATCTTGCGGTTTCGGCTCCACGAATCGATGCCGGCGTACCAAGGCCCGTAGTTGTACGACGATATCTGCCGCGCCCCGCCGGCGACGAGCGTGTAATACTGCAATCGCAGCATCACCGGATCGTCCGACGGGATGCAATACGATCCGATCGGTTGTCGGTGCCGACCCGCGGCGCGCAGCAGCGCGAGCGTGTCCGACAGGTGCTGCGGCCCAGCGCCGTAGCCGCGCCAGTCCTCCGTCCAGCCGAGTTCCAGCCCGCCGTCGCGATGCGCCATGAACGGGTCCGTGCCGCGGATCGTCCAGCTCCCCCCGGAGTAGGGCGGTGAGTAGTTGACATAGGTCGCGGCGGTGTCGGGCAGATACTTGCGCTTCGCCTGCGCGATCGCCCGCACGAACGTCGCAAAGCCCTGCAGGCGAAACACGCCGCTGTGGTAGAAAAGCCGGGGGAACCTGTCACTCTGGGCCGGGCCCACGAGAACGACCTGATCCCATGAATCCACGCCGAGATCGTCCGGGGTGAGCCCGCCCGCTTTCAGTTGCTCGGCGAACGTTTTCCTGCAAAGCGGCGACTTGACCATCGACTCGTACGACACGCCGCCGGGTTCGTCCATCAGGTCCACACGACGGATCATCGACAGAATCGGTTTGTTCTTCTCGGCGGCCCGGCGCATGTGCGCATCGATCTTTTCAAGATTGGGGTGGTGCATGGACCGTTCGTGCCGGGCGTACCATAGCCCCCGCACGCTGATGCCGAAGCGAGGGGCCATCTCGTGACGGCGGTAGTATTTCACGGCCGACTCCGGCTCGGCGATCAGGTAGTAAAGCCCGTTGAACCCGAGCTTTTTGAGGATCTTGATTTCGCGTTCGATGACCCGCGGATCATCCACGCCGACCGTAAATGCCAGTTGCGCGACAAGTTCGAGATGCTTGGCCCGTTTGCCGCGCACCGGCCCGATCGCCTTGACCCACGCCTCCTTCTGGCGCACGAAGTCAAGCGAACTGCGGATTTCATCGCGCTGCCCGTCGAAATCGACCGGCAGGGTCACACACAGCCGCGGCCCCTGCTGGTCGATGTTGATGGTCTTGACGACTCGCTTGGCAGCGCCGACCGCGAACTCGAGCCGGCCGCGCAATCGGCCCTCGACGAACCCGTCGGTGTGCATCTTGCGCGTCGCCGTGACGGTCAGGTTGTTGCGGCCGCCACCCGGCAGCAGTTCGTCGCTGATGCGAAACCACGGGGACCGGTCGCCCGGTGAAAACCATTTGGACTTGTCACCGGGCACGTAGGCGCTTCGTGAATTGCCCGCGGCGGTGAAAATGGCGACGTTGCCGTGATAATTGGGCCCCTGATGGCGACGGATGAAAAGATACAGGCAGAAAGGATCCTGATCCCTCGACAGGTTCGTGAAACGCATGAAACCCTTGGGGCGAAAGTCTTGGATCGTCGGCGTGTAATCCGTGTCGTTGGTCAGCGCCACCAGATCGATCTTGCGGCAGACCCATGATCCGCCCGGGCTCGGCCGGGTCAGCGCGATCTGTGCTTCACCGGCATTGAGGTCGGCGTCGAGCGAATCCCAAACCCAGCGCAGCAGCCCGCCGCCGTGATCGGCGACGCCGTCGCGGATCTCCTTCGTAGCTATCACGTTGCCGCCCTGGCTTAGCGTCACGGCGAACGTATTGGCGTTGGATGCGTTGACGGTGACGAAGCGCAGCCACAGCCGATATTGTCCCGGGCGCGGTAGTTTGACGCTGCGCGTGGCGGGCGTGTTGTTCGGCTCCTTCACGCGGTGAGCGCCGGCGAGCATCTTCCCGCCGCTGGGAAGACCGGCGTACCAGAATCGATAGTGGTCAGAGCTGCGCCAGGCCTTGCCGTCCGCGAGCGACTCGGCCTCGAACCATGTGAAGTACGAGTTGTCTTTGGCCACGGCGGTCCGGGCGCCCTCGAACAGTCCCACGCGATCGACCTCGACGTGTGCGCCCTTGTGCGCGCCTCCGACGACAATGCCCAGCCGACCCTTCTTAGCGTCCGGCGCCGCATCTTTGCCGGTCAGCGCCCGCCATATTCCGGATTTGGTCAGCGATTCCTTGCCGAACGAGGCGAGCTTCTTTTTGCCCGCTTCGTCGAACAGGGCAAGCTCAACGGACACGTCTTCGAGTCTGCCCACGGCGCGCGCTTGCAGGGCGCCGCTGTATCGGTCTGCCTTCAGATCGATGACGGGCGACAGGATTCGGCTGCCGGCGCGGCTCCAGCCCTCTATCATCAATACGAATCGCCCGTCCGGCGCGTTTTTGAGCAACTGCTTGCCCGCGGCGTAACTCTGTGCTCCGTCTTCGGAAAACCACGACGGCAACGGTGACTCGAAGGAGGCGTCCGTCACAAGGTTGCGCGGTTCGGCGGCCTGCGCCCGGGACGCCGATTGTCCGCAGACCGCAAGTGCGCACGCTAGGATGCAGATCACCCGCCATGCCGAGCCGCGCCGATGCGCACGGCGCGACCGATTATTTCCGTTGCGATTGTGGGACAATTGATCGGTCTTGTGGTTCGTAGCCGATGACGCGTCGGCCGTGATCGACGTCATAGAGCGGCCAGTCGCTGTTAGAAACACCCCACACCACCTCATATTGCACGCCCGGGTGGGTAACCGCCTGCTCAAATATGCGCACCGCATCGCGGGGAGTGAGTTGGTGCGGGTGGGTCGGGTTAACACGATCCCGATGACAGTTGCCGATGCGCACCGCCACCATCCCCATGGCGAATCGGACGGCGTACATGTGCCCGAGGCTCTCGGCAAACACCTTGGAGCAACTGTAGTAGCTGTCCGGCAGCGGTGGCGTGTCCGCCTTTCGCTGCATGGTCTTGGGATATTTGCTGAACATGCCGGCCCGGCTGGCGAACGCGATTCGCTTGACGCCCTGACGACGCGCCGCCTCGAAGACGTTGTACGTCCCGATGATGTTGCTGTTGAGTATCTCCTCCCACGGCGCACCGCCGCTGGGGATGCCGCCCAGATGCAGCACCGCTTCCATACCATGCGCGGCACGTTCGACGGCATCGAAATCAGTCAACTCGGCGACGACGGCGTCGGCGAGGTCCGGCATCGGCACGCGATCCAGGCCACGCACTTCGTGGCGGTCGTGCATGTCCCGTGCGATATACCCGCCTATCCGGCCGGCGGCACCCGTGATCAGAATCCGCATGCCTCCACCTTAGCACCTGCATGAACCGCCTGCCAGATGTTACGGGTCAGCGGTCGTGCCGATCGACTTGCGATCGATGCGGATGTCGATGTGCCGTGCAAACTCGCCGGCCCGCCGCAGGTTGACCTTGATTCCCAGGCCCGGCCCCTCCGGCAGGGACACGAACCCGGCGGAGTCGACCTTGATGGGCGTATCGACCATCGCCTCGATCAGCGGTGATCCGGAGCCGCAGTACTCGAGCCACGACGCTTGCTGCTCACCGGCAAACGTGTGCATCATCGCAGCCAGCAGGATATGACTCTTGAAGGTGTGATTGACGAACGTTGCCCCGTGCTGCGCGGCCAGCCGGACCGTGTGCATGGTGGGCGTGATCCCGCCGATTCGGCCCGAGTCGATCTGCAGGAAATGAACCCCGCCGTGCTCGAGCAGGTCCTCGGCGGCACGGACGGTGTCGCAGCCCTCGCCGGCGGCGACCGGTATCGGCGAGGCGCTGCTCAGCCGGCCGTACGCGGCCACCGCGTCGGGCGCCAGCGGCTCTTCCAGCCAGGTGACACCGAACGGCTCGAACCCGCGGGCGCGTTGCAGCGCCGTGTCATCGTCGTATTGCCACGGCGTACCCGCGTCGACCATCAGCGCCACGTCGCCGCCCAGCCCGGCACGCGCCTGGCGCACCAGGTCGATGTCGAACTCTTCATCAACCTTGCCCATCGGACCCCATCCAAACTTCACGGCCGTGAACCCGTCACGCACCGCTACCGCGGCCCGATCGCGCGTTTCATCGGGCGTGTCGCCGAACAGGTACGACCCGTAGGCGCGTTTGGCGTGCTGGCGATCGTAACCGAGCAGCCGGTAAATCGGCTGATCCAGGTGCTTGCCCAACAGATCCCACAGGGCGATGTCCGCCGCGGCGTAGGCGTGCGGAAGGTGCGCCATATCCAGGGCACGACGCCGCGCGTGGTCGTAAATCCGGCGAATGTCATCGGGCGAATCAACCGTCTGGCCCGCCAGTATCTGCTGCAAGGGCACGATATTGCTGTGTGACGTCGGCGTGCAATAACACGCAAACGCGACCAACGGCGAACTGTCTGATTCGCCGAATCCCTCCAGCCCCGTGTCCGAGCGGACGCGAACCACGAAGCTGTCCTGCGATCCGTCGGCGATATCGCGGACCTTTGGCAGCGCAAAATAAAACAGGTCGATCGATTCGATCTTCATCACCGGCTATCATCACGGCTCGAAACGTGTTTGGCAATATCCAATCGGAGGCGCACGACCATGCCTGTCAACATCACCTTCCTGGGCCACGCGGGTTTTGTGCTCGACGACGGATCGACCGCGGTAGCGATTGATCCGTTTCTCACCGGCAACCCGGTGGCCACGATCAAGCCCGGCGACGTCACCTGCCAGCACATCGCCCTGACACACGGGCACGCCGATCACCTGGGCGACACCGTGGCGATCGCCAAGGCCAACCGCGCAACCGTGTACGGCGCATTCGAGATCGCCACCTACCTAGACGAGCAGGGCGTGGACAAGACCGAGCCGGCCAATCCCGGCGGCAAGGTCGCGACCGACTTCGGGTACATCGCGTTTACCCAGGCGTTTCACTCCTCGTCGTACGAGGGCAGGTACATGGGCATGCCCTGCGGCGTGGTCGTACGCATGGGCGACTTCACGTTCTATCACTGCGGCGACACGGCGCTGTTCAGCGACATGAAGATGCTGGGCGAGATATACAGACCGGACGTGGCAGCCATCCCGGTCGGCGACCGTCTTACGATGGGCGCCGAACACGGAAGCCGCGCCGCCGAATGGATCAAGCCGAAGATCGCGGTCCCGATTCACTACGGTACCTGGCCGCTGCTGGCGCCGGACGCCAGCGGGTTTGAACCGAGCGGCGTCGAAGTGAAGGTGCTGGAACCGGGACAAACTTGGGCATACGGGTGATGTTTTCGACGCGACCGCGGGCTGCCGTCCGCGTCTATTGGCGCGCGATCTTGCGAATGATGTTGGTGGTACTGCGACCCTTGACCAGCGGCACGAGCACGACACAGCCGCCATGCTTTTCGACCCAGTCGCCGCCCACCACGTCGCGGCGACGGTAGTCGTTTCCCTTGACCAGCACCTGTGGTTTGACCTTGCGGATCAGATTGATCGGCGTGTCCTGGTCGAACATGACGACATAGTCGACGCTCTCCAACTCGCTGAGCACCATGATGCGGTCCGTTTCGCGATTGACGGGCCGGCCCTCGCCCTTGATCCGCCTGATCGACGCATCACTGTTGATCGCGACGACCAGCAGGTCGCCCTCTCGCTGCGCCCGACGCAAATAGCTGACGTGTCCGGCGTGGAGAATATCGAAACAGCCATTGGTGAATACAACCTTCCGGCCCTGCGCGCGATGCGCCGCCAATTCGGGCAACAGTTGCTCGATGCTGCGAAGTTTGCCCAGTTGCTCGTGCCGTTGCTTGAGCAGTTCGAGCAGCACCCGGTCGAGTTCGATCGGCACTGCACCGAACTTCTCGACTTCAAGTCCGGCGGCGACGTTGGCCAATTGCACCGCGGCGGGCCAATCGGCCCCGTTGGCGATCGCGGCGGCGATCATGGCCAGCACGATGTCGCCCGCGCCGGTGACGTCGTACACAGAGCGGGTCCGCGTCGACACGCGTCGGGCACGGCGGCGGCGCTCGACGAGTATCAGCCCGTGGCGATCGAGCGTCATCACCACGGTCTCAAGCCCGAGCGTGCGCATCAGCTTGCGGCCCAGATCGGCCCAGGCGCCCTCGTCCGAAACGGCGCCACCATACCCGCACGCCAGCGCCGCCTCGAAACGGTTGGGCGTCAGGCACGTGGCGTGAGCGTACTTGTCATACCGCCTCACCGCCGCCGGGTCCACGAGCACGGGAACCTTCAGTCTACGCGCCAAATCGATCAGGGACCGGCACAATTCCTCGGTCAACACGCCCTTGCCGTAGTCTTCTAGGCACAGCACTGCCGCGTTTTTCAGGTGTTGCCGCGCGTGGTGGAGCAGGCGGCGGGACATTTGGGCCGATATCGGTGATGAGTCTTCCTGGTCGGCGCGAAACATCTTCTGCGGATGACGGTGCTGGGCGAGTCCGATGTAGTTGTGCTTGACCGTCGTCGGCCGATCGGTCGATGCGATAAGTCCGGACAGGTCGATTTTGTCTTTCTTGAGCGCGCGGCGAAGTACCCGGGCCGACGCGTCATTGCCCACGATACCGATCGCTGCGACGTCACAACGCAGGGCACTGAGAAATCGGCACACGTTGGCGCCGCCACCGGGCTGGCTCTCGTCACGCAAAATCTTGAGCACGGGCACCGGCGCATCGGGGCTGAGCCGGTCGGCGTTGCCGTACACGTAACGATCGAGCATGAAGTCGCCGACCACGACAATCTTGCGCCGCTGCCAACGGTCCACCAGTCGGATCAGATCATCGCTGTCGTAGTCGGGGCATGCTGGCATGGTTATCAGGATACGTCAGGCGGTGCGGCGGACAACTGCATCGAGAGTGCTGGCCAACTCATCGCCGCCGACGAGAAAGTCGATCGTCAGCACGGGGCGATAAACGGGAACCGGATAGTTGTTGGTCAGCAACGGTTTCCAACTGGTCCAGTCTTTGTCGGTCGTCACAACGGCATCCACATGGCACCGGTCTGCTCGCGAAAACACGCCGTGAAGATCACCCAGGGTGTAACGGTGATGATCTGCGAAGGTCATCTGGTGTGTCTCGCGACCGCAGTATTGCTCCAGCGATGCGGCAAACGCCTCCGGGTTGCCCACGCCGCACACGCCCAGCAAGTTTCGATTGGCCAGGTCGTCGAGCGGAACCTGTCGGTCCAGCAGTGGGCGGCGTGTGCCCGCGGCGGGCGCCCGGTCAGCGTGGTGATCCGTGCATCAAGATCGGCAAGGTCTTGGGCGCCTACCTGATCGGCCCGCGTCACGATCACGGCGTCGGCCCGCGTTAGATTTTCGACCGGCTCGCGCAGCAGGCCGCGCGGCAGCAACCGGCCAAACCCGAACGGCTCTGTCGCGTCGATCAACACCACATCCAGATCGCGATGCACCTGCCGATGCTGGAACCCGTCGTCGAGCAGGAACACGTCGATGCCGGGATGCTCGTGCAGCAGATACGCGGCCGAGCGGGTGCGATCGGGGTCGGCGGCCACGGGCACGTCATCGCCAAAACATTGGCGATAAATGTTCAACTCATCGCTGCGCCGGCACCGCGGCACCGGCGGGCCGGTGTAGTTCGGATCCATCGGCAATCTGTCGCAGTCGCCTCGGTACCCTCGCAACACGATCGCGGGTTGACACCCGGTACGGCGCAGCCGCCGCGCCAGTTCGATCACCATCGGTGTCTTGCCCGTGCCGCCGGTGGTGATGTTGCCGATGCTGATCACCGGACGTGGCAGCCGGTGCCCGCCGCGCAGACCACAATCGAAAAGTGTATTGCGACCGGCCACGATGGCTCGATACCCGCCAGCCAGTACTGATAGACCCGATCGCACAATTACGGTCCCGGGACAGCGGTCACTTGCACCCATGATCGCAACCCATCGCTGCCGGTTCATGGTCCGCCCAACCGTTGGCTCGCCGTCGGCAGGATCGCCAAGTTGGCCAGCAGTCGTTCCATCCGGTGCATGGGCAAGCCGACCACGGTGGTTGCGTCGCCACGAACCGTGATAGGCCAACCGTCCGCCTGCCGCTCAAAAAGGTTGTATCCGCCGGCCTTGCCCCTCCAGGCCTCGCCGGCCAGGTACGCATCTAACCGGTCATCGTCGAGTGGGCCGAAGCGCACTTCCGCCTCGTCTGTGAGGGTGACGGCCGGCTTATCATTCCGCATCAGGGCGATACCGGTCCACACGTGATGCGATCTGCCAATGAAGCTGCAGATCATCCGCCTCGCCTCATCGCGGTCAACAGGCTGGCCCAGCAGTCGCCCGTCATGGGCCACGCATATCGTGTCCGCACCCAGCACCACGAGCCCCGGCCTATCTCGTAATTCCTTTAATTTCAATGCGCTGGTCGCTTTTTTGGCCGCCAATTCGCCCGTCAACCCCGCTGGCGAGACCGCCAAGCCACCTCCCGGGCTGGGCGGGTCGGCGAAAGGCGGCTGAACCTGCTCGAACTCGTAGCCCGCGTCACGCAACAGTTGTGCTCGGCGCGCCGAGCGGCTCGCCAGGATCAGTGTCGCAAGACCCGTCAAATATCGCATGACCGGCATTGTAACCGCGTCGATCGCCTGTGAATCGGGTAAGTCCGGGCGTCGTATCCAGTCACCCGATATTTAGACATAAAACCGCGTTGTCAATGCTGATATTCAAGATTCGCGGCCGCCACCCCCGATAATCTTCAATACTGGGCGACTGGAGCGGCCAAAGGCCGGTCGAACCTTTCAAGGACGAAAGGCGAGCTCCTTGCGAGTAATCGCAATCATCAATCAGAAAGGCGGATGCGGCAAGACGACCGTGTCGGTCAACCTTGCCGCCGTACTCGCCAGCAAGGGCCACAAAACACTTCTGGTCGACATGGACCCGCAAGCGCACTGCGCGCTGGGGCTGGCGGTGCCCGAAGCGCAGATCGAACG
Source organism: Phycisphaerae bacterium (assembly GCA_963577075.1). Lineage (GTDB taxonomy): Bacteria > Planctomycetota > Phycisphaerae > Phycisphaerales > Phycisphaeraceae > CAUYYV01. The sequence continues at coordinate 1,037 of CAUYYV010000071.1, read as the reverse complement.
GTCGATGTGCGATGTGCTGCGCGCAGGGTTTGACGGATCGGTCGCTTTGAGTGACATCGTCTGGCAGATCACCAAGAACCTTGACTTGGCGCCGAGTTCCATGGCGCTGGCCGGTATCGAGCAGGAACTTGCCGCCAAGGCCGACCGCGATAGACGGCTGATGCAGGTGCTCAGCAGTGTTGAAGATCAATACGACTTTTGCGTGATCGACTGTCCACCCGCGATCGGGCTGCTCACTTTCAACGCGCTTCGCGCGTCGCAGGAAGTGATCGTTCCTGTCGAGACCGGGTACTTTGCGCTTCAGGGCTCGACGAAACAGGAGGCGACGATCGAGATGCTCGCCCGTCGCGTCGGGCACCACGTTCGCTTCAAGGTGCTGGCGACAATGTACGACCTGCGCACGAAGCTGGCGCGCGAGATCCTGTCAGAACTACGCCGTGAATTCGGCGAGAAGTTGCTGCCCGTGGTCATTCACTTCAACAGCAAGCTGAAGGAAGCCGCCAGTTTCGGCCAGCCGATCACGGAATACGACCCTGCCAGCCGAGGCATGCTCGATTTTGAAAAACTGATGATCTGGTTGCTCACCAATCCGCCCACCTCGATGCAGGATACGCCCGAAGCGCCGCAAATGACCAGCCCGGTCGTCAGCCGCGCAGCCGAGTTGGTCGAACGCGCCAAAATGCTCAACGCCCGCACAGCCGCCCTCGCCGCCCGCATCGCCTCTGACGATGACATCACCACCGATACTCACATCGAGCCGGCAACCGCCGCACCTCCGCCCAAGGACCTCGACGAAAAATTGGCCAAACTTTATGGCGTGCGCATGACCTCGCAGGGGGTGTTATTCGTTCATCCAGCCGACGAGTCGATCCGATCTGTCAGCATTGCCGGCGATTTCAACGACTGGAAGCCGTCGTCCACGCCGATGAAGCGAGACGATCAACTCGGGGTGTTTCAGGTCTGCCTGCCGCTGCCCCCGGGGCGCTACCTCTACCGGCTGGTCGTTGATGACAAGTGGATACAGGACCCGCACAACA
>CAUYYV010000070.1:0-12385 GCA_963577075.1 Phycisphaerae bacterium | reverse complement strand
ATCCATGCGGTCAAAGTCAACGTTTTGCTGGTGTTTGGGGGGTCACCATCGGTAAACTCCGACCGAAGCCGATGGATTCATTGCATCACCCGAAATCATAGGCATTTCGCCCTTACCCAATCATGGCCCAACCACAGTGCCAACTGGGGTATCGAATTCACTTGGTCATCTAGCCGTCCAATTATATGATGCTCATCATGAGCAAACGACCCGTTCGTATCGGCATCATCGGCGGCACGGGTGTAGCCGAGGCGTTGGGTGGTGAGACGGGAGAACAGTCTTTCCCGACAACGCCATTTGGCAAGCCCAGTGCGCCGATCGTGGTCACGCGATGGCAGGACATGGACGTGGCGATCCTTCAGCGTCACGGGGCGGGGCATGTGCTCAATCCGTCGAGCGTGCCATATCGCGCCAACATTTTCGCGCTCAAGTCGCTGGGCGTGACGCACATCGTCGCCAGCGGTGCGACAGGCAGCCTTCGCGAGCAGATTGGACCAGGCGATCTGGTGATCGCCGACCAGGTGATCGACAAGACCTGTAAGCGGGCCAACACGTTTTACGAAAAGGCGGCAGTGCACGTCGAGTTCGCCGAGCCATTTTGTCCGGTGATGCGCCGCTGGTTACTCGATGCGGCGGCAAAGCTCGATGACCTGACCGTACATGACGGCGGCACGTACGTGTGCATGGAAGGCCCAGCATTTTCGACGCGGGCTGAATCACACATGCACCGCCGATGGGGAGGGGATCTGATCGGCATGACCGCCATGCCCGAAGCGAAGTTGGCGCGCGAGGCTGAAATCGCCTACGCCCTGGTGGCGCTGCCCACTGATTACGACTGCTGGCGGCCGCACAAGGTGGATAATCCGCAGGATCTGCTGGCAGAAATCATGGGCAACCTGCAAAAAGCGTCGAGCACCAGCATCACCCTGATTAAAAAAGCTCTGGCCGACGTGACCACGCTGTGCGATCAGCCCAGTCCCGCACACGACGCGCTTGCACTGGCAATCTGGTCGGACAAGAGCCAGATCCCCAGCGACGAGATTGATCGTCTTGCAGTGCTGTGGGGCCGGCATTTCAAGTGACCGCCTAAGTTCGCCGAACCGCCCGCGCTCGACCGCGATAGGCACACAAATCTCAGCCGTGTGGGCATTGTCAAGGCATCTGCCGATTTCGGCGAACAATTCAGGGAAACGCTGCGGACCGACCATGTACTGTGCAGGTGATTGTGACTCACCTGGAGGTCGACGAATCGCTCGCGAAACACCTTCACGATATGCGTAACCTCATCGTGGGGCGCCGGAGCCTGGCACGGGATCGCCCGACCTGATGGCGACGGTTCGATCAGTCGGGCAATTAACGAATGTATGCGGATAGCCCAGCCTCGGACTGGCGTAGACTTGGGCTTGGCCAGTAAAGTCGCCAAGTCACGCGATCCGACCCCCCATGGATCACTCCTGCGACTGCTGGCGTGCTTTCTGCTCGGCTAACTCGCGGCGGTTGATCAGCACCTCGCGGGGAAAATCAAAGGACAAGCGAACCTTATCACCATGAATCTCAACCACCCGGATCACACCCATCGGATCGCTCGGGTCGCCAATGACCACCTCTTCGCCGATTCGTCGCGTCAGTGCCAGCATTTGCGTGCACTCCTGCTACCGGGTATGGGGCGAGTTCTCACCGCCTGGCGGCGGACCCGCTCACGCCCTTGCCTGCCCGATGATTCACATGCAGCATCGGCTCGTTGGGGGGCTGCGTATAGATTTCGGTGTCAGCCAACAGGTTATTGAACCTGCTCAACCCCGCTCACCTCGGGTACCATATCACGCAGGTTCCGCTCGATACCCATGTGAAGGGTCATTGAACTCGACGGGCAACCCACGCACGCACCGTGCAGGCGTATTCGCACGACCCCCTCCGCCGTAACCTCGACCAACTCGACATCCCCGCCATCAGATTGCACGGCAGGCCTGATCCGCGAAATGACGCCTTCAACCTGCTTAAACAGGCTTTGCTGATTCTCAGGCGTAGCCTCTTGCTTGCTCATGGCGCTCCTCTGCCAAGGTGGGATCATCAGCGATCGACGCCTAATAATACGCTCAAGCAGATGGTCTGGCTACTGCGGGGACCTGCACAATCTGATCGTGGATGTCTCTAGCAGGTTGAGCGGAGATCCAAAATATCACTGATCCAAGCAGCCCGAGAGCCCCCCACCACCCGTTTATGGTGGGGGCCGAGGCACCAAGGCAGAAAAAATGAGGAGAAACCGGCCCACACGTGACGATGGCATCAGCGATCCGTCGGCCGATTTGACCGTCAGGCACCTTGAATCTGATCGCCCTGCCGCTACGGTATCGACTCTGGATCGGCTAAACCCGGCGTGGGGCCGGGTGCAGCGCTTGTGCCACCCTAGCTCAGTTGGTAGAGCACACCCTTGGTAAGGGTGAGGTCGAGGGTTCGAGTCCCTTGGGTGGCTTTGCAAAACATTTCACAGCAGGCACTTACAAACCTATGCTGCCAGAAAGAACCAAATTGCCCTTGTAAAAAGGCGCACAGCAATGTGAGCCTCAGCCACTTCGGATCACTTCCACGGCCGTTCCCACGCGAACAAGCCTTGTCCACGTGTGATCGGTATCGTACGGCGAACAATATCGATCGCTACCGGTGCGCCGGCACGGCCCGGACAAAACACGTCCGTCAGGCAACCACGCTCAAATGCGGCGAGGGCGGAAACCGGGCCAAGGCGGCTCGGCTACATCTGGTAAATGCAACAGGTTACGAAGTCTGTGGGCGTCGTTCGGTGGGAGAAGGTCTACTCGTCGGTGCGCTCAATCAGCCAGTACTCGAGCTCGACAGGGGTCGATCGGGCGAAGATGGTCACCACCACGCGTACCTTGCCCTGATCGGGCAGCAGTTCGTCGACGGTGCCCTCCATGTTCTCGAACGGGCCTTCCTTGATCTTGATGTGGTCGCCCTTTTGGAACTCCATCTTGACGGTCGGATCTTCCTCCGGTGCCTTGGAGGCGGCGAGCATTTTCTCGATCTCGTGTATTTTCATCGGGCTGGGCCTACCCGCCGTCCCGATGAAATCGCCGACTCCGGTCGTCTCCTTGATCAGGAAGAACACGTCCTGCGGAATGCGGCCATCCGGCTCAAGTCTCATCTCGACGAAGACATAGCCTGGATACAGCTTCTTGAGCTGGATACGCTGCTTGCCACCCTTGATCGTCTTGACCTTTTCCGTGGGCACGAGGATACGGTTGACCAGATTGTCGAAGTCCTCAATCTTGATCTTGCGCAGCAGCGTCTGGCGGACGCCGTCTTCCTTGTTCGATGCAACGCGTAGGACAAACCAATCCATCCCCTCGGTGACCAGCGGTTCTTCCTCGCTGATCTGGTCGACCACGGTGGCGTCCGGCTGCTCGACAATCTGCTCTACCGGTTGTTCATCGGACATCTAAAGGCATCCTCGCACTTGTGCGCCGCCGGTCAGCGGCCTGAACTCGGTCAGGCCAGCACTTCAATCCACTTGAAAAACGCGGCAAATCCCATATTGATGATCCACAGGAACAGCGCCATCATCAGCGTGCCGCAGATCACGATCCAGGTCGATCCGATAATTTCACCGCGCGAAGGCCAGTTGACTTTGCGCATCTCGGCCTCGGTGGCGATCAGAAAATCGACAATACGCGGCTTGTTGAGCAGATACCAGCCCAGCACGCCGAAAACGACCACGACCCCCACGGCGATGCCCGATTGCGTCATCAGGCGAACCTTGTCGTCGGTGATCCACCGGAATTGCGGAATCAACCACAATACGGAGGCCGCGCCCAGCACACCCGCGCCGACCGCGGTGAGCACGCGTGACCAGTATCCCTGACCGTATTTGTAAATACTCAGTCGCATCGCGCCTTTCCAATAACACGCCAGGAGGGACTCGAACCCCCAACCTGCGGTTTTGGAGACCGCTGCTCTACCAATTGAGCTACTGGCGTAGGATTGGGCTTGAGCCTCGTCACCAATTTCACGCCCAGGCCCTTAAGCAGCCTATTTCCGCTTGATTTTGTGCAGCGTGTGCTTGCGCAGGCGGGGGCTGTACTTTTTCATGCCCGCCTTGAGCTTCTCCGGCATGCCGCCCTTGACGTTGATGGGCGTGCGATAATTCAGGTCGCCGCATTCGCTGCACTGCAACCACACGTATTCGACGGCACCGCCTTTTTTCTTGGCCATGTTTGAGCCTTCAGTTATCAGCTTTTAGCTTTCAGCGGGGTTGCGATACTTGCTGACCGCTGCAAGCTGAAAATCACTCGACAATCTTCGTCACGACGCCGGAGCCGACCGTCCGCCCACCCTCACGCACGGCAAAACGTGACTGCTCCTCTATGGCGATCCCCTTGCCCAGTTCAATGTTGACGGCGATGTTGTCACCGGGCATGCACATTTCAGCGCCGCCCTGCAACTCGATGGCGCCGGTAACGTCCGTGGTGCGGAAGTAAAACTGCGGCCTGTATCCTGTGAAAAACGGCGTGTGCCGGCCGCCTTCCTCCTTGGTCAGCACGTAGACCTCACCCTCGAACTTGGTATGCGGGGTGATCGACCCGGGCTTGGCCAGCACCTGGCCACGCTCGACGTCGTCTTTCTCGACGCCGCGCAGCAGGCAGCCGACATTGTCGCCGGCCTGCCCCTGCTCAAGCGTCTTGTTGAACATCTCTACACCGGTCACCGTCGTTGCGTGCGTATCGCGCAGGCCGACGATCTCGATCTTTTCGCCGACCTTGACGACACCACGCTCGATCCTGCCGGTCAGCACCGTGCCCCGTCCCTTGATCGAGAAGACGTCCTCGACGGCCATGAGAAAATCCTTATCCGTCTCACGCGGCGGCTCGGGGATCCACGAGTCGAGCGCATCCAACAGTTCCTGGATGCACGCGGTTTTTTCCGCGTCATCCGGGCTCTGCAGGGCCGGGAACGCCGCGCCCTTGATAATCGGCGTGTCTTCCTCGAAATCGTACTTGGTCAGCAACTCCTGCACCTCCAGTTCGACAAGGTCGAGCAACTCAGAATCGTCAACCAGGTCCACCTTGTTGAGAAACACAACGAGTTTGGGCACGTTGACCTGGCGCGCCAGCAAGACGTGCTCGCGCGTCTGGGGCATGGGCCCGTCTGCGGCCGAAACGACCAGGATCGCGCCGTCCATCTGCGCGGCGCCCGTGATCATGTTCTTGACGTAATCGGCATGACCCGGGCAGTCGACGTGAGCATAGTGACGGTTCTGCGACTCATACTCAACGTGAGATGTCGCGATGGTCAGGATCTTGGTCGCGTCACGTCGACCGTCGGATTCCGAGGCCTTGGCCACCTCGTCATACGACTTGAAGTTCGCCATGCCTTTGCTGGCCTGCGCCGCGGTAATCGCGGCCGTCAAGGTCGTCTTGCCGTGATCCACGTGCCCGATCGTGCCGACGTTCACGTGAGGTTTGGTTCGCTTAAATACGTCCTTAGCCATGTCGTTTGTTACCTCCGCCTGTACGGCTTGCTGATTGTCGCGGACAGGACGACCATCGCCTGACCGTTAAGTTAAACCGGCATCCAGTGCGATAACGCCCCATGGTGCTGGCTCAATCATTGGGATTGCCCTGAACAGGTCCGTCTACATCATCAATCCATCATACCTGTATCCCCGCCGTCAAATCAAATGCGGGGTTGCCCGCAACGAGCCAACTAGGCACCCGTGGAACCTCAACCCACGACGTCACCCTTACCATACGATTTTCGGGAAGGTGGGTGACTCGCAACTTTCACCGCAACCCCTTGAAAACCAACGTATTGACAGTATCGGCAACCGCCGGTCGCGTGTCAAATCATACTCGTTCTCAGTCTGTTCGGGGCAGCTTGGCCGAAAACGGTCCGATCCCTGCAACCACTTGATCTGGCCGTATCGATGATGTGTGCTGAGATTGCAATAACGTTAGGCGTGGATGAGTACTTGAGAAACAGACAAATCAAGCCGCCCGATAGCTGCTCTCCCTTGCCCTCTTGATGTTTTCCGCTTCAACTGCTTTTCCCCACCCACTCAGTTTGCCCAGTGTCTTACTTTCCCGTCGTTCCGCGCTCCTTCGCCTGCCACCGCTTGGCGACGATCGCAGCGCCGCAGGTGTAGCGCACGAACTCAAGTGGCCATGGGGGACAAGTGAAGCGTGGGTCTATTGGGCCGCCGCTGACCGAGATATGAACGGGGCGCCTACGCCGACTCCGTGGCGTGGACATCGACCATGGCGTCTTGGGCATTGTGGCGGCGGTGCTCGGCGAGAGTGATCAGGCGGTCGCGCTGGGAGTCCCACAGCTTCAGTCGCAGGCAGTGGGCGATGTCCCACGGCCGGAACGTCGTGCGGCCGGGGTTCTGCAACTCCGCCAACTCGGCCATCGCCGCGGGCAACTTGTAAAACGGGATCCTGTAGTTGAGGTGGTGCACGTGGTGGTAGCCGATGTTGCCCGTGAACCATGCCAACGGCGGACTCATGGGGATGTAGCTGGACGAGTGCAACGCAGCGTTGACGTAGTCCCACTCCGCCCGGTCGCGGATCTTCATGTCCGGGTAGTTGTGCTGGGCGTAGAACAGGTACCCGCCGACCGCCGACCCGATCGTGCACGGGATGAGCACGGCCAGCACCAACCCATCGATGCCGGCGAGCAAAGCCAGCAAGATCAAGCCCACATGAACGACGATCGCGACGGCCGAATCCCAGTGCTCACGCGGGTTGTTGATCAGCGAGCGGATCGTCATGCCGTAGAAAAAAATGGTCAGATATCCGGCGGCAATGGTCAGCGGGTGGCGTTGGACGAGATAGGCGATGCGCTGGCCGCGGGTCGCGCGATCCCAGACATCGGTCGTCATCACGGGATACGACCCGATGGCGGCGCCGAAGATCTTCGCGTTGTTCTTGTGGTGGTGGTTGTGACTGCGGCCCCAGATGCTGGGCGGGTTCAACGTGGCCAAGCCATAGAAGATCATCACCATCCGGGCGAGTCGCGAACCCTTGAGGATCGTGCCGTGCTGGTGGTCGTGGTAGATGATGAACAGACGTACGAGCATGAGCCCGGCAAGGACACTGGCGGGCAGGCGAACCCACCAGTGCCACTCGGTCAGGCAGAAGGCGATCAGGGCGACGAACAGCGATCCGGCCGTGAGCAAACACCACCAACTGCGACGCCGATCGTCCACCGCGAACTGTCGGCTGTCGAGCAGGAGTTGATTGGAGTCACGCATCGGATTTATGTCGCTTGGTGGGGGCGATAATAATCGATCCATCGGCATCGCGGGGTAGTGGTTAAACCGATGATATCCTACCAACCGGTGTTAGTCGATACTTTAGCCGGTTAACCATTCACCTGACTGTGCCCCAGAGGCATTTTGGATAACAAGTATACCACCTTGCCACCGTCTCAATCAAGCGAATCTGCGTTGTGCAAGCCCGAATCGATACGGCCCAAACGGATTGTGGTTTTCAACGGCCGGCTTGCTGGTGCTTTTCGACAAGTACGCCCGCACTGATTCCGTTATCCACACGATTTGTTCGATGACAAGCGGTTGGACCCCGTCATGACGACACGGCCCTCGACGGTATCGCGGCGAACCGTCGAATCTGCTCAAGAATCTTCGGCACAGCCGACGCGCCACCGCGATCTTGGCCGGTTGAAACGTGACACACCGAGCATGAAGGACCACCTTCGCATCAATCCTTATCAGCTTGCGCCGGGAGGTGAGTCACGCATTTCTGGTAGTTTGACTGCAGGGGTTATGCACGGCCGATAGAGGCGTAGGCGTGACGGAAAAACCGTTAAAAACCATGGTGTTGGCCGGCGGCCCGGATCGCGAGCACGCGGTAAGCCTGATGTCGGGTGCACAGGTTGCCGCGGCTCTGGTCGAAGCGGGCCACGACGTGCGACAGCGGCAGATCGGACCGGAGGATTTGTCCGCCTTGGACGAGTTTGTCCAATGGGGCGGTGACGTGGTGTTCCCGGCATTGCACGGCAAGTGGGGTGAGGGCGGAGCACTTCAACACATCCTCGCCGAGCGGGCGTTGGCGTACGTCGGGTCGACGGAGACGGTCGCGGCGTTGTGCATGGACAAGCACCGCACCAAGCTGGTGATCGCCCAGCACGACCTGCCGACTCCAACGCACCAGATATGGGCGGTGGGCGATTCGATCGAGCTGGCGCCGCCCGTGGTGATCAAGCCGCCGTGCGAGGGCAGCAGCATCGATCTGCTGATCTGCCGGGACGAGCAGCAGATGCGTACGGCCCGCATCGAGTTGAGCGGGCGCCACCCGAAGCTACTGATCGAGCAATACGTCGAGGGTCGGGAGATCACGGTCGGCGTGCTGGGCGGACCCGGCGCAACCGTGGCGTTGCCGGCAATCGAGATCGTACCCGCCACCGACTTCTACGATTACGATGCCAAGTATCAGCGCAACGATACGCGGTACCTGTTCGACATCGACCTGCCCGCGTCACTGCTGGCGGATCTGAGCGAGATGGCGGTTAAGGCGCACGCCCTGCTGGGCTGCCGTCACGTAAGCCGATGGGATTTCATCGTCGACGGGCAGCAGCGCCCGTGGATACTGGAAGTCAACACCATCCCCGGATTTACCAGCCATTCGTTGGTGCCGATGGCCGCCAAAGCGGCGGGGATGAGTTTGGCGAAGTTCTACGATCGGTTGGCCCGGCTGCCCCTAGGTGATCACGTCACGCCGCAATGATGCTCTGCACCGATGAATTTGATGATGAGGGCCTTCTTAGTTGTTGCCCTCCGCATCGGCCGGAAACAGGAAGAAGCCCGCAAGGTGGTGCGAGTACTGCAATACGTCGCCTACCACCGTTTCGCCGTCAGTGCACCCGATGATCGGGCAGCATCGGACGATGGTCTCGCGGGTGGCGCGGCCTGCCGGGAGATGCCGATAAATCGAGCAGTTCAGTCGGCGTGGAGCGGTGCATGGGATGGCGACTCGGGAAAAAAGCGGCGATGGCGCGTGGCAGTCGGCCGTGGTTCAAGAGTTTGAGCCGGCCGTCAACCCCACGCCAGTTGCTGGGCTTGACGGCCGGGGCGGCAGTAATCGGTGCAGTGCTCGTGGGGTGGCACCAGGGCCGGCTTTGCCTGGTCAGCTATGCTCAAATTCAGGCACCTGCCGAGATTAACGCGGACCAGGTGCACCTTGTCAATGCCCCGCCTTGGATGGACCATCTGACCCACGAGGAGTTGCGACGGACCGTGGCCCTTCAGATCCACAGGCGTAGTTACAGCTCCGCAAATCTGCGCCACGCAGTGGCGGCACTCAATGGCAATCCCTGGGTGGCGGACGTGGATCGGATCCGCCAGCGGCGTGACGGCGGGATCGACGTCTTGGCTGATTATCGCCAACCCGTGGCAATCGTCGCCGGAGCAAGCGGATACCACCGCGTAGACAACTCGGCCACCGAGTTGCCCGGCCTGTTTGTGACCAGCCAATTGCCGGCGCTGGATCTGCCGGTGATCGAGGGCGTACAATCCCCGGCGAAGGGACCCGGCAATGTATGGCGGGGTGATGATCTTGTCGACGCATTGTCGCTGGTAAAGGTCCTGCGAGGTCAGCCTTTTTTCCATCAGATCACGAAAATCGATGTGACCGAGCGCGATGCCGAGCAAAGGGTGCGGTTGGTACTGCTTTCCAGCCACGTGCAGATCAAGTGGGGCTTGGCCCCCGGCCTCGGCGAGCCGATCGAGCGTGACACCGCCACGAAGCTCCAACGCCTGGCGCGTGTGTTGCGCACGCAGCGGACAATCGCCAATGGCGGCCCGCCGCCCATCGTCGAGATTTTCGGTCCGACCGCCCTTGTCCGCCATACGCCCCAAAGCAGTGTCCAGCCGGATTCGGCGGGTTACGCGAGGCAATGGTGACAATCAATCACGAGCCGCCCAAGAGCCCCGCCGGCCCGGCTGACCTACGGTCCGACCATCGGATGCATCACCGCTTCTCGATGCAAAATCTGGTACTTGCCTGGTGCATCTACCTGATTGGCAACTGGCTTATCACACTTCTTAATACAACCCCCCAATTAGCAGCGCAGCGATTAATGCCGTTTGCAGCCTTGTTCGGGCTGACAATATTGTGGCCGGCCTACCGACTGAGCCTGTGGCGGGTACACAACGGCGTACGCCATGGCGAAATCCTGCGCGAATGGCTGGCGTTGAACCTGGTGTTGCAGTCGGTGATCTGGCCCCTGATGCTCAACGCCTCGTGGACAGCGACACAGGCTTTCTACCTGGCCGGCGTGTTGGCCGGCTGGAGCCTGCTGATGGGACTGATTGTCGCCTGGGGCGTCGAGTCGAACTCCAGCTGGCGGCGCACGGGTGCGATGGCAGCCTGCCTGGTGCTGGTGCTCGGCGAGCCCGCGATCTTGGGTCTGCTCAATGCGGGTGCGACCGGTACCGGCGGCGGAATCGTCTGGCCGATGCGGGCAAGCCCCCTGCCCGTGGTGGCGGGCCTGATCGTGCCACACGATGAAGGCGGCTCTCACCAGTACGTGCCGCACATGATCGCCGTGACGGCAGCCGCGGCGTTGGGCTGGGTCGGCCTGAGCCTGCTGAGGCATCGAGCAACGCCCTCACCACCGCGAACCGGGGCAGGCGAGAACCAGTAGAACAAATTGGATTGGGCTGTCGAAGGCGATAAAGTAAGACATTGACCAGACCTCATTGAGCCCGATAACGACACCCGCGACGATATTTTCGCGCCAATTGACAGGAATCACCAGATGGAATTCATCACGGCCGATGATAAGAAGCAGTTGGAGCGACGCCTGAAGGAGTTGAAAGCCAATCGGCCGGTGCTGTCCAAGCGAATTTCCGAGGCCCGTGCACACGGCGACCTCAAGGAGAACGCCGACTACCACGCGGCACGGGACGAGCAGGGCTTGGCCGAAGCCGAGATCCGTCGCCTTGAACAGCGGATCAAGACCGCGCAGGTCGCCGATGATGCCGAGGTGCCCGACGACATGGTTTTCGTTGGGTCCGTCGTACGGCTTAAAGACCTCGATGACGGTAGTGACGACGTGTACCGGCTCGTGGGTGAAGCCAGCGGCAACTTCGACGCCGACGAGATTGAAGTCACCGTCGCCAGTCCGATGGGTGAGGCGTTGATGAAAGCACGCATCGGTGAAGTCGTCCGGGTGGACCTGCCGCGCGGCGAGAAACGGTTCGAGGTCGTCGAGCTTCTTTAGATGGCACGCCTTCGAGCAGCGGCGTGGAACCGGAACGGCTCATCGGGCAGATGAGCCCGGCAGCTACGAAAGGTATTACGATGATCAACCGCGACACACGCAAACCGTGCAGCATGGCGCTCCTGATCGCAGTGGCGTTCCAAGCAACGCCAGCGTATGCCCAGTTCGCCCTCGGCGACGGCAGGGCGCTGGACAGAAACCTCCAAGTCGGAAGCGGGGGTATCAATCCCACCGTGGGCGATTCGAACTACGCCGCACGCAACCACCTGATCACCGGCAACGTCACAGGCTTGGGCTATTTTCACGACGACGTGGGCTACACCTCGCCCCATGAGTTCCGCGACGTGACAAGTGGCGACGACCTGTTCCGGTTTCACGCCATCAGCGGACCATCTGGGGTTGGGGATCCGAACGATAATGTGCGGCCATTCTATCAAAGGCAAACGATCTATCGCAGTTTCGTCGGACCGGCCACCGGTCAGGGCGGCTTGCTGGGTGACCCGGGTCAGCCGCTGACCACCGGTAAGCAGGGCGGGTACCGCATCTTCGATTATTCACGCTTGGCGCGGATCGGGATAACCGGCATTGATCCACGCATGCGGAGCACCCTCCAGACCATGACGTTGCCGGACGGCCAGATTCTCGAAACGACTGCGTCGCCCCTGCTGGGCATCCAACGCAATCTATTCGATCCACGCAAGGCTCTGGGCCTGACCGAGTACATACCCGGTTCCTTGCCTCAAAAAGCCACAGATGCCTCGGGCGAAGATCCACGAATCACCCCTGAACGGATCAGCACGAAAATCGACCTCGAATCCGGTCAGTGGACTGATATCGGCCTGCGCACTCACAGCGCGCTGGAACTGGGACGACAACTCAATCCCCACTTGGCGCTATTAACGACGGCGCAGCGACCACAAAGTTCCAAGAGCGGTGAAATACTGACTGCGAGCGAGCGACTTGGGCAAATCCAAGCCAACATTCTAAACCCCGTCCCGACCCACGGCTACAAACCTGGCAACGACGTATACATGGATCTGCTCAAGCAGATCGAACAGCGAGGCCTGGCGGCACAGAATGGGGCCACATCCGAGGCAAAACGCACCAACGGCGATGCACCCGACCCGTTGAC
>CAUYYV010000069.1:0-12514 GCA_963577075.1 Phycisphaerae bacterium | reverse complement strand
TCAACCGCGGCGTGCTCCAGAACGGTCACATCCGCGTCGGTTACGAGGATTGCGGCAGGCACCCCGACGGGTCATACGCCAGGTGCAATGCCGACCTGGTGGATCGTGTCATGCAGATGGCCAAACTGGTGGGCCGGCCCATCGCAACGGCCGAGGAGGCGAGGCAGATCATCGGGCTCCGCAGCGCTTAAGGATGTGATCGTCAACAAAATGCGGGCGTGAAATTAAAATATTTTCTGTCCATCAACCCGATGCCGGTCACCGATTTGATCTTTGTTTGCTTGGTTCACAACTGACAAGAAAAGTATTGTGACAAGCATGGGCTCTGTTAACACGCATTATCTCATGATCAGTGTTCCTTGTTGAATTCGCGCAAGTTTATTTTTAATATATGGTCTTGTTCAGTTGCTTATAATTCGCCGCGATCAGTCAGTTCTGTGCTTGTGTGGCGCCTGTTTTTCGGGAAGGGCTATTACTCGTCGTGATTTGGTGTAAAAAGGTTTTCAACGGCGGCCGCAACATGTCAGGGTCTTGAAGCGATTCCAATCAATGCATGCTCGAAAGTGTGAACCGGCGATCGACATTAACTGGGGTCGGCAAAGAAGGCCGATGATCGGTTGGGAGGGCTGCGCAGATGCTTCGCCATGATGTGTGACGACCCACATTCACTCGAACTCTAGATCGGATGATGCAACCAATGTCCAATGTGCCGATGAGCAATCCGGAACTGATGATCGCCTGCCACCAACCGTTTCCCTTCAATCGCGGCGGGATGATACCCATGAGGAGCGGCCGATTGCTCGCTTGTGCAGGGCGAGGGATGGGGTACAGCGATGACGGTGGCCTGACCTGGTGCGAGCCTTACGAGGCTGGTTATGAGCGCGGTGAAGAGCCGGGCCGGCCCAACCGCGGCATACCGTTCTTTCAGAACCTTGTGGAACTTGAAGACGGTGTGATCGGCGCGGTCGAGTTGCGCCGTCGAACCGGGGCGCATGATTGGGATCGTGATATTTACTTTTCGACTTCGCGGGACATGGGCAGGACGTGGGCGGAAGGCAAACGCATCGATACGGGCTTATCACGCGCATTTTTCTTCCAGAACGTGCTGACTCGCCTCAGCAGCGGCCGGCTGTTGCTGCCTGTTTTCGCTCAATACGGCTGGGGTTACCCGCCGCACGACCAGCGCATCATCACCGGCGGCTATGTCGATGGCGAGTTCACACCCACCGGCGCGCACTGTTACGAAGCGACCGTCGGCGTCTGCTACGTTGTTTACAGCGACGATCAGGGTCAGACGTGGCAACGCAATCTTGACTGTGAACTGGTGATCTACCTCGACGACGGCTCTTTCCACGGCCTGTTCGAACCCAGCGTTGCCGAGGTCAAGCCCGGCACGCTGTTGATGTTCATGCGCAACCTGCTGGGCCGCATCTTCGAGTCATGGTCGTACGACAACGGCGAGACCTGGAGCCCGCCGCAGCCGACACAACTGTCGGCGTCCGGGTCGCCATCGCTGATCCAGAAGCTGCCCGCGACCGACGACCTGCTGTGCATCTGGAACCAGCAAAGCGCCGAGGAGATGCGGCTTGGCTATTACCGCACCCGCCTGTCGGCCGCGGTCAGCCGCAACGGCGGCGGGCTGTGGGAGTTTTTCCAAAACGTCGAGTCGATCCATGAGCAGCGCCGCATCGAGCCAAGCCCGCTGCACATGGCGAGGCCGCAAGGTCAATTCGCGCTCCACCCGGGCAAAAAAGCCTACGAAAACGACCCCTCGTCCGTCGTCGATCTCGACGAGCGATTCGGCATCTGGACCAATCACACGTTTTGCGTGCTCGAAGACCGCGTGCTGGTCATATACGCCGGCAAGTGCAAGATTCTCCCGCTCAACTGGTTCTACCGGGGCCGAGACCCACACGCCGAATCACCGCTATTGCAGAAGCTGATGCACGGTACACATGGATCATGAGCACCCGGGGCAAGGAGCAAATGAGGCCCCCGTTTGGTGGCTATGGGACACTTGTGACATCCCGGCCAAGAGCCCTCCCCCGGTTTGCAGATGACAACGGATTGTCCAGGCGTGGGTGACGATAAAGGAGCGCGCCGCCGGCCGCCGTCATGGCGTCACTGTCTGATTATTTTACGGAGCCTGGCCCTGCTGATGCTTAGCCTGGATTATGCACAGCTGATTTGAAAAACGGGCTTCGTGTGTTCTGACCCGGTTGTCGACCCCGAGTTCCTCAACGCGCGGCGGCACATGATGTCACAACAGCCTGCCGGTAAGCTTTGTTTCTTCGTACACAAACCGTTGCGATCAAGTCCAGGCCTCCAGTAGGAGGGGCTCGGCCCAAGTGAGCGTGATTTTCTGGCGGCTCATCGGGAATCTTCTAATTTTTCCGATCCTTTATCGCGCGTGGTATCATGCATCGACGTATAAAAACGAGCAGATCAATGCCAAACGACCCGTTATACGTCAGCCGAATCTTCACACCCCCCGGTGGGTTCACGCCCGGCATTGAAGGGCCCGCGTGTGATGCGCAGGGCAATCTTTATGCCGTCTGCTTCGAGCGTGACCACACGATGGGCAAGGTCACGCCCGACGGTCAGTGCAGCGTATTTTTGGACCTGCCCGGCGGCAGCGCCGGAAACGGCACGCGTTTTGACAGCACCGGCGGCATGCTGATCGCTGACTACACCAATCACAACGTGCTGCGTGTCGACATGAAAACACGCCACATCAGCGTGCTCGGCCACGATCCGATGATGAACCAGCCTAACGACATCGCCATCGGCGCCAACGACATCGTCTATGCGAGCGACCCGAACTGGCAGACCTCGGAAGGCCAGATGTGGCGGGTCACGCCCGACGGGGTCGTCACGTTGCTCGAAACGGATATGGGTACGACCAACGGTATCGAGGTCAGCCCGGATGAAAAGACGCTCTACGTCAACGAATCCGTGCAGCGTAACGTCTGGGCGTACGATCTTTCGCCTGACGGCAAGATCAGCAACAAACGACTGCTCATCAAGTTCGATGATTACTCCATGGACGGTATGCGCTGCGACGTGGCAGGTGATCTGTACATCGCCCGCTACGACAAGGGTACGGTTGCGAGGGTTTCACCGGACGGGCAGTTGCGCCGCGATATTACGCTTGCGGGCGTCAAGCCGAGCAACCTGGCGTTCGGCGGCCCGGACGGGCGAACGGTGTACGTGACACTGGCCGACCGTGGCAATGTCGAGGTGTTTCGTGTCGATCAACCGGGGCGAAGCTGGCAGTTGTTCCGACAACGCGGCCAGTTGCCCGCGTAGTGACGGAAGCGGTTTTGATGATCCGCATTGCACTGGTCGGCTGTGGGGGCATGGGCGGCATCCGGGGCGGCGCGAGCAAGCACCTTGTCGATCGGCTCACCGTCGCCGACCTGCCCGGCATGGGCCGGGATGACGCCTGACTGACCGCGCCTTCCGGTTGGCACGCAGATGTCAATACGGGGCTACTCGATGTCGAAAAGCTGCTCGACCTTCTGGATCAACCACCGTGCGAAATCTGTTTTGCTCATCTTGCCCGGTGATTCGCTGTCACCCGTCGCGGTCAGCCACAACGGATCGATGTCATCGGCACCGATCGTGCCCAACGGGTTGGCGACGATTGCGTCCACCTGTTTGTGCTTGAGCTTGTCGGCGGCGCGGTTGTGCAACGTGGCCGGTGGATCAAGGGCGAAGGCAATGACTCTCTGAGCCGGCGTCTTGCCGTGAGCGACGGCGGCGACGAGGTCGGGGATCGGCTCAAGTTCGAGCGACCAGGTGTCACCGGCGCGGCCGCGCGGCCGTTTGCCTTCAATATATTGCCGGGGTCGATAGTCAGCGACGGCGGCCGACATCACCAGCACGTCGTGGTTGGCAAAGTGCTCTTGCAGCAGATTTTCGAGTTGGCGCGCCGACTCGAAGCGCACCACATCCACGCCACCCGGCGGCGGACACCCGGGGCCGAGCAGCAGCGTGACGTTGTGGCCCTGATCGCTCGCCGCTTGTGCCAGCGCGATACCCAGCTTGCCGCTGGCGCGATTACCGATGTATCGCACCGCGTCGATCGGTTCCCACGTCGGTCCGGCTGTGATCAGGATTCGCATGGTTCACATCGGCGAGCACCGGGTCTAAACGTTGAGCGGTTTGGGGCCGACGGTGACGATGGTCATGTCGCCCGGCGGATTGTCGGCAACGAACTTGCGCAAGGCGTCGACGGCGACGGTGTCAACCCGGGCCGACCTTTCGTCGAGGCTGCGTGGTCTGCCGAACACGTACTGGTCTGTCGCGATCGCTTGTGCCCGGGCGCCTGTGGATTCACCCTGCATGACCAGCCGTGATTTCATGCCGATGATCGCGCGGTTGAACTCACCGTCGTCGATGCCCTCACTGAGCCGGCGTAACTCATGGCGCAACACATCTAGCGTCTCCTGCGCTCTGGGCACGGTCGTGCCGGCGTATCCGATCATGGAGCCGCGGTCACGACCGCCGACATAACCGGCGTACACGGCGTAACAAAGTCCCCGCTTCTCGCGCACCTCGGTGAACAGTCGACTGCTCATCCCGCCGCTGAGCACCATCGCCGCCACCCGCCAGTAAATGCTCGTCTCGTCCGGTTCGGGGGCCGCGTCGTACATCAACCCGATGTGGACCTGCGTCGTCTGGGCATTCTGGTGATCGCTACCGCGTTGGCCGGAGTCGTTGTTGACAGGCTCGGCCACCGCGCCCCGCCAGTCGGCGAAGAGATGCTCGACCTGATCGCGCAGTACCGGCCAGTCAAATCGGCCGGCAAAACTCAGGATTGCACCGGTCGGCACGAAAGTTTTCTTGAAAAAGGCACGCACATTCTCCGGTCTCATCCGTTCAAGGTGCTTGTGTGCGCCAAGCGTCGATCGGCCGAACGGATCGGCATAGTGCCTGGCCTTTAGCTGGACGAACACTTTCTGTTGAGGCTCGTCGTCGAGCGACTCAATTGCCTGCAGTGCCAAGTCGCGGCTCGGCTCGAGCGCCGCGTCGGCGAGCGTGGGGCGGCGAACCATGTCGGCCAGCAGCGGCAACGCCTCGCCAAGCCGGCTTCCGATCATCGTTGCGCCGATGCGCAGGTGATGAGTCTCCGGGCCGCTGGCGCGTTGTACGCCAAGTTGATCGAGCGCGTCGCTGTGTGCCTTGGCATCGCGATCGCCGGCACCGCGCAGGATCATCTCTGCCAGCAGCGCCGCGACGCCTTGCTGATCATCCGGCTCGAATACCACGCCGGCAGGCAGCAGCATGGCCATCGACAGCGACTGGGCGTGCCCGATCGGCTCGGCGAGCAGCCACAGGCCGTTGTCCAACTGATGTCGGTGAATCTCACTCATGGTCAACCATTGTACGGCCGGGCTGCCGGCAGTGCGGTGCAGCCGATAACACCCGAGTTGGCCTGATGCCCCGCCGGCGGTACGATTACCGGCATGGGTCAGGCGGTGCTCGACATTGCGATGCGCTACGTACACGTGGTGTGCTTTGTCATCGTGGTCGGGGGCATGGTGTTTATCTCGATCGCGATCAAGCCGTCGTTGAAACTGCTCACCGACGAGCAGAGCAGCGCTTTCCAGAAAGCCTTCGCCGCTCGGTTTCACCGCGTGGTGTACATCTGTTTTGCGGGGTTGTTCGTCAGCGGCGCTTACAACTGGATAAATCTTGCCGGGGCTTACAAGGAGGTTGGTCCCAAAGCCAATATTGTGATCGGCATCAAGGCGCTGCTGGCCGTGGTGGCGTTCGCGATCATCTGGCTGCGATCGATCGGGTTGCTCAAGGTCCCGGGCAAGACGTGTCATCTGATCAACTTGCACCTGGCGGCGATCATCATGCTGCTGGCCGGGCTGTTGCGTTATTGGAGGATGGGCCTGGACGGCGGTTGACCGGGTGATGGTCGCGGTGACTTCACGGAAAACGGCGAAATCGGCAGGGGGCGGCGGGCCGGATCACCGGCGGGTTGCGTTGGCGACACACCTTCGCCGGCGCCGGCAAATGGCGTGGGGCTGGTCGGTCGCGGTGATTGTCTTGCTGACGGTGGGCAGTTGGGCGGACCATCGCGGTTACCTGACCGGCTGGGCCGGCGGTGCGGGACAATACGAGGGCAAATCGTTTCATGTGTTGCGCGTGATCGACGGCGACACCATCGAGGTCAAGCCATTAAACGGATCGGGCAAACTGATCCGGGTGCGCCTCTGGGGCATCGACACACCCGAGCTGGACAACGCTGGTCAAGCGGCGGAGGCCGAACCGCTGGCCGAGGCGGCGCGCCGGTTCACCCGGGCGGCATGCCTCGGCGCAGCCGTGACGCTCGAGGTTCAGCCGCACCGTCTGCACGACAAGTTTCAGCGGTTGCTCGCATACGTGAAACCAAACGACGGAACCGTGCTCAACGAGAGGCTCTTGAAGGCCGGATTGGCGACGGCGGACGATCGGTTCCCGCACAAGCATTTTGAGCGGTATGAATTGCACGAGCGCCAGGCAAGGTACGATCGCGTCGGCCTGTGGTCCAGGCATCTACGCGTCGCGCGAGCCGAGCTGCGACGGTGAAGCACGCCGGGGATACTGCCGTTCGGGTCGCGGTTGAACGTGCATATCGCGCGTCGGGGAACGGCTCGGCAATCGCTGCGTCACGATCCACGAAGCAATCATCACGATGCCAACGGCACTGCCATCAATGGGCCGAGATGAGATTATCTCCAACTCCGCTGACGGTGACCAGGCCGACCAAACATGGCGACGGCCAGAGTGGCGCGGCGGTTGACGGTGGGCATGACTGTCCTCCTTGCGGGGGTGTCACTACGGCCGGGGCAGATCGGCCGCCGCCGCCGTTGGTAGCGTGGCACCCGGTTCGAAAGTTAATTTGCCACCCACATGGCCGAGAATACTGATGCAGGGGTCGGGTGGTGCCGTCGCCAATCGGCGGGAACGCCGTGTCAGGAGCGCGTCAGTGGTCTTTCAAGTATGGATGGGCTGACAGGGCCGTGTTGCAGGGTACCGGACCCCAGCCTGAAGATGATTGAGCAGAACAGCGAGTTTATGGCCTGGGTGTTAGCCGAACGGCATTACCTTCCGCGGATACCGCGGTGGCGTGTCAGCAAGGGGGGATTTGCACGAGTTGTAACAGCAGTCGGGGGGTCGTGCCGCCATCAACCGGTGGTAATTAGAAGACGCTGAGCATGATCCTCTTGCAAATAAATGGTAAGCCCGTAGGCTCAATTGGACGATAGTGGCCAAGTACAGGTACCTGGACTTGTTATAGGGCTTGATTGATGGCAACACGAGCGATGATCAGTAAAGGTTACCGATGGCGATTGGCCGCCGTGGGCATCTTTTGTTCGGGCTTCGCCGCTTGGTCAGCCTACGACGGGTTCATCAAGTACCCGGCCCAGAACGAGATTTCCGATAAGTTCGAGCAGTTCAAGAAAGATCACGAGACTTGGCCAACCGAATGGAAAGCCTACGCTGAGGAAAACGGCCTGCCCGTTAACGATAAAGAGGCCGGTCGTCGCAGAGAATTCGGCGACATCCTCACCCAGTATCTCATGCTCGCCATTACGTTGCCGATTGGTCTTGTATTCCTGTATGGGTTCCTGTCGACACGGGGGCGGTGGGTCGAGTGCGATGATGACAGCATCCGCACCAGCTGGGGCCAGAGTGTGTCTTACGACAAGATACAGACGATCAACAAGGGCCGGTGGGATAGCAAGGGCATCGCGATCGTAAGTTTCGAGGCCGGCAAGGGAGAGCAGAAACTGATCATCGACGATTGGAAATATGAACGCGCACTGGCGGACGAAATCCTGCGTGAAATTGAATCACACATCAGCCGTGACCAGATTGTCGGCGGTGAGCCCGAGCCCAAGCCGGAATCCGCGGCGGACGAGCCGGACGAGCCGGCCGAGTCAACGGCGGACGAGTCCGACACAGCGTCCGAATCCGAACGACACACGTCCTGAATGGTTCGCGATGCGACACGCTGAGCGTCGACATCCGGCCACCCGATGTACAGATTGTCATCGCCGATCGAACGATTTGGCCACGCCCGCGACGTGACCGTATCGTCTCGGCGTGTAGCTGGCGGCACGATACGATTTTTGTCGCACCGCCGATGACGTTGTGCTGACCCGTGTGGTCGCACTGCGATTACCGGTCGATGCGGCGCCCCGCGACAGACGGCCGCTACGCAACCGAGCGGTCGGTATGCCGATCTGCTCATGCACGTAACGGGGAGCGTTGACCACCAGTTGGGTGCGAAAAACGGTGATCGAAGCGTATTGGCCGCCGTTGTGAATCCAGATATCCGGCTCAATCGTGTAGCGGACCAGCTGCGCCAGGTCTTCGGCGCGATCACGGCGTGTTTTGCGCTCGGGTTCATCTGGATCATCTATCGCAAATGCGCTGCCGGACGATCCACCCGATCCGTTATTGCCCGATCTGCCCAGCACATCCCCCAGGTTGAACTCTGGTGCGTGGTTGAATCGTGGCGCCTTGTGCAGCAGATCCGCCACATCGTAAACGCGGACCTCCGTGCGCTGATTGGCCTGCGTCTTGGTGATCAACTCGACGTACCAGGCGGTGGACTGCATCATCAGCGGGTCGCCCGGTTGTTGAAACTGCCTGGTGATCAGTGAAAGCACCTGGCCGGCCGGCACCCTTCGCAGCCACAGCGAGATCGGTTGCTGCGGATCGATGCCGCCATCTTCCAGCGTCTGCCAGTCAATGACGACCGGGATGCCCGTCGTCCGGCTCCACCAGGAGATCGCGTCCTTCGCCGCCACGCGTTCCAGTGATACCGGCTGGATCATGCGGCGCAACCGTTGCCTGATCGAAAGCTTCGGCTTGGCGACCCGGTGCTGGTCCGTGGCGTAGGCGGCTTGCGCACGGGTCTTTGCACCGGGCGTTCCCCGGGCCGTGGCCAGCGGTGTGGCGGCGACAAGCAGCAGCGCGGCCATCAGCATGGTTGAGTTTTTGTTCATCTCCAGTTCCTCGGGGTGGGGCTTGCGATCGAGTTCCGGCAGTTGGACGCTTCAATGGCCACCGCGGTTTCCGGGCATCGGCCGTCAATGCATTGTTGACCGGGATTGACGGCCAATCAAACCTTAATGGCCGAATCCTCAGTCCGGTCACCGGGCCCTGATCATTCGATCTTGGCGGTATATTCGCGTAGCCGGGGGACGATCACCTCATGGCCGAGGATTTTGATGCACGCTGCGGCGGGAATCGCCAGCAGCATACCCAGCAACCCCGCCAGCGACCCGCCGATCAGCACCGCCAGCAGCACGGTCAGTGGGTCGAGATTCGTCGCCTTGCCCTGCACTACCGGTTCGATCACCCAACCGTCGAGCCCTTGGGCGACCAGGTACACCGCGGTGGGCCAGACCAGCACCATGATGTTGAACGCGGCATGGGTCGACAGGTGGTCCACCGTGGCCAGCGTGATCGCCACGATCCACCCAACGGCTGCCAGAAACGGCACGAGGTTCAACAGCCCGCAGCCCATTCCCAGCAGTAACCAGTACGGCACGCCGGCGATCCACCAGCCGATCGACAAAATCACTCCCATCACCAGCGCCTGCATCAGACGACCGCGAATAAACGCCGAGACGGACCGGTCCATCTTCACCAGCACATCGAGCGTTGTGTCACGGCCCTTCTTCGGGATGAACTGGTCAAACCAGGCAAGAATCGCCGCCCAGTGCCAGCAGAAGAAGAAGAAACAGAATGCGATGATGATCGTGGCGATCGGTACGTATGTGATAAAACCGATGATGGCCAGCAGGGCCGCCTTGATCACGTTGAGTGCAAACACGATGGCCTGGCCGATCGGCTTCATCTGCTCGCTGTCGACCTGCGCGGCCGTGTGCAACTGCCTTGTCAGCCGATTCCAGTCAACGTTGATACCCAGTCGTGAGCCGGCCAACTCGACGTACCGGGGTAATTTATCGAGCAGTAGATCGGTCTGCTTGGCCAGCGATGGCACGGCCAGCGCGACGAACCCGATCATCGCGATCAACACGATCGTCAGGATGATTGCCGCGCCGCCCCAGCGTGGTAAGCGCCATCTCTTGTCGGCATAGGTGATCAGCGGGTTGAAGATGTATGCCAGCGTCGCACCGATCAGGATCGGCGCGGTGACGCTGCGCGTCAGATAGGCCGCCCACAGGATCAGCAGCGCCGCAGCCAGCACGGCCAAGTCGCGGACCCAGCGAATCTGCCACAGGTGCGGATTGCTCGGGATTTGCGTGTTCTGATCGCCGATCGGTGATATTTCCCTGATGCCGACAGGCATATCA
Organism: Phycisphaerae bacterium; assembly: GCA_963577075.1. Classification (GTDB taxonomy): domain Bacteria; phylum Planctomycetota; class Phycisphaerae; order Phycisphaerales; family Phycisphaeraceae; genus CAUYYV01. Next base: position 2,183 of record CAUYYV010000069.1, on the reverse strand, counting down.
TGGTTGTCAGGGGGCCAACCCGCAACTCAGTGCCCAGGGGCTGGTCTAGCCGTTCTCGGCGATCGTCAGTTCCGTTGTGAAGGCGTCCTTGAAATCGAACACGTTCACGAAGTCGTCGATGCGGTCCTCATCGGTCTTGTGCATCATCCCGGCGTCGACCAACGCGAAGACGATGCGGCCGAAGTCCTCGCAGTTGACGATGCCCCATTGCTTGAGCACCGTGCGCGCCATCAGGCCGTATTCCTCGATCGCGAAATCACGTATCCCGACGCACAACTGTGGACCGGTAATGTGTCGGCTGGTTTCCGGGTCGGTCTCTTCAGGGTCGCCGTGTACGCGTCGCACGGTGAAATCGAGGCCACGCTGCACGAAGACGAACGCCACCGGTGGATACCTGGTCTTGCCCGCCACTTTCAGGAGTTTTCCCTGCATCGTTGCATTCTATCCATCATATAGGCCTCGGGCGACGTCATGGCGCCGTTCACCCAACGGTGACCGGCCATCCCGTCCTCGAACGGGATCACGGGTTATTATACCTCCACATTGTCATTGTCCACTGCCAGGGGTCACGTCCGCCCTTTGAACGTCACTGGTGCCCGGCTATGCTAACCGGTCGTGAACGTCCTCGCCGATCGAATGGCCGTGCAGAGTTACTGCTTCCGGGGGTTTAAGGACTGCGCCGCCGTGGCCCGGATGACCAGGCAGATCGGCGTTGCATCGATCGAGTTGTGCAGCATCCACGTGGATTTTGATAAGCCACAGACGTTTGACACGGTGATTGAAACGTATCGCGACGAGGGCGTCGAGATCGTCAGCATCGGCGTCGAGCGGATCGGCACGGATGAGGCGAAAGCGCGCCACCGCTTCGAGTTTCTCAAGCGTTGCGGGGCGGGCGTGATGAACGTGGATTTCTCGCCGGACGATGTGCCGCACTGTTACCGCTTGGCAGAGTCGCTCGCCGACGAATACGACATGAGGCTGGCCATTCACAACCATGGCGGCCGTCACTGGCTGGGCTCGGCCCAGATGCTTGGACACGTATTGGGCCGGACTTCACGGCGTATCGGCCTCTGTCTCGACACCGCTTGGGCGCTCGACTCCGGTGCCGATCCGGTCGAAATGGTTAAGCAGTTCGGTAACCGGCTTTACGCTGTCCACATCAAGGACTTTGTCTTCGATCGTGCTCGTCGACCGGAGGACGTCGTCGTCGGTTCGGGCAACTTGGACTTGTCAGCTTTCCGTGCCGCACTTGATGAGGTGGATTTCAACGGGCCCTCCGTACTCGAATACGAGGGTGATGTTGACGATCCCGTGCCCACGCTGCGACAGTGCGTCGACGTTGTGCGGCGTGAAGCGGGGCACTCGCCTTTGGCTCGCGGCTAAACGGATTATCATCCTGGCAGTTGCGGCTCGTTTGATGGGGTCGCGAATGACGCTGATCGTGCAGTGTGACCATATCGCCTGGATCCATGACCGTACGCACGAGCGCACCATCACCGAGTACAACGGCCGTGACGCATTGGCGTTGGCCGTCGAGGCGACGCGGATCTTGCAATAGCTGATCCGCGTTGCGGCACCCGGGTGCAACATGCGTTAACCGAGAAACAGTCGGCTGTCGGGCTCGGCGTCGAAATCGTGAGGCTCACCCATCACGATCCGAACGTGTTTCTCGCGTGTATCAAGCAAATACTTTTGCCCCAAATCGGCCTTGGCGCCTATCGCAAGGGGGTCAGGCCGCGTAACGGCGGCGGGTTGCAGCCGGGGCAGGATCGGGAGCGTGTTAAAATATAATAAGACTTTATTATATCGATATTGCGCTGCCGGCATGCATAAAAGAGAAGGTTTTTTTGATTGAACCCTTATTTTCCCTTGTGGTGTGGGCTCAGTTGGGTATACTTTTTGCAGTTGGTGAGTTCACATTTCAAGCCTCATCAACCGGTGTTTGAGGAAGGATGAAGGCAAAATCGGAATGGAGAGGAGGGCAACCCCGACCGGAAAATCGATGGTTTTTGCAGAAAGATGTCCGTCTCGGGATTCGTTGACCTGTTCCATTTTCTGCTCGAGTTAGGGAGCACGGAGCGGGCACCAGGGAGGCGAGGCAGTGCGGGAAGGGACACGACCGCTTTGACAATTCAGGAAACGTGTGACTCTTTTTGGCTCGGCTTCATCGTGTGAAGTCGGGG
>CAUYYV010000068.1:0-12532 GCA_963577075.1 Phycisphaerae bacterium | reverse complement strand
CCGTGATCGAGATATTCTCCGAACACGGGTGCGGCGAGCGTGACGGCGGGCCGTTTGCCTACCTCGGCCACAGCCTCGGCCCCGGCGGCGGTCGGTTCAATGTGCAGCACGGACTTGGAATCGGCAAGCGTTTTGGTTTTACCGGCGGCACTGACAATCACGATGGCTATCCCGGCGGGTACGGCCTGGGGCTTACCGGTGTATACGCTGCGCAGAACACCCGGCCCGCCATTTTCGAGGCCATCCGGGCGCGACGGACCTTCGCCGTCACGGGCGACCGCATCGCGGTCGATTTTTCGGCCGATGGCGCCCCCATGGGCAGCACGGTTTCCGTTAATGGTGGCGTCAATTTGTCCTTCAGCGTCGAAGGCTGGGACACACTGCGGCACGTTGAACTGATTCGCAACAACCTGCCCGTGATGCAGGCCTGCCCTGACTTTTCAGTGCCCGCCCCCACCGGCGTACAAACTTATCGATTCCGTATCGAGTGGGGTTGGGGCCCGATGAAGGGATACCAGATTTATGATTGGACGGGCTCGATCACGATTGATCACGGCAAACTCACCCATGTGGTGCCCTGCTTCCGGTCCGACCCCTTTGACGAGCATCGGCGCAAAGAGATTACCGGGCAGGATGATCAACATTGTGCATGGCAATCGCACACGTCACGCGGCGGCATCATCACCTCGCGAAACTCCGCCCTCGCCTGCGGCCCAACCGATGCGATCGCCATTGAAATCCATGGCACACAAGACACCACCATCGAGATCGAACTTGACTGCTCCACCCGACAGAGCATCGTATCGACGCCGGTCGACTGGTCAGTCAACAACGCTACCGACTCGAAACACCTGAGCACGACGCTTGGGCAACTGCTTCAAGGCGGCCAACACCTTGACTTCACGGACAAGATGCTCACCTGGGCCCACGTCCATCGCGCTGTTCCATCACAGCTTTACCGCCTGTCGGGATCACTGCGGCACGCATCGGCCCAGGGCGCTGCTTTTTATTACGTCCGTGCAACCCAGGACAACGGCCACATGGCATGGAGCAGCCCCATCTGGATTTCAGGCGGGGCATAGCGCCACCCAACGGGTTTCTCCAGTGAAAACATTAACGACTTGAGAAACAAGGCTATATCCGTGCGGTGTCGACGCGGCATCCACAAGGACGTCGAGCATCGTTAGCGCATGATTGATCAGGAAACAGGCCAAAGTGTTTCGAGTTGTTGGGCGGCAAGATGGAACCGAGCGCCCGGGATGGCCGCACTTTTTGAAGATTATTGTCGTGTTTGCCATGCCTTGTGGTAAGATAGATAAGGCACCTGTGAGTCCACGCGCCGTGGGGCACCGCAAGAATGTGAACCCTTTATGTCGAACAACCTCATCGCGTTGCAGAACAAGTTTCTCGGTCATGGCCAGACGGTCTATGACGAGCTGTCGAAGTTGCACAAGCAGCAGGGCTACGTCAGCGATGACGATATTCTCGCGCTGGCCGAGCGGTTCAACCTGCCGCCGCAGCACGTGCGATCGACGGCCAAGTTCTACGAGGAGTTGTCGCATGACACACCGGCGAAGCACGTGATCAAGGTCTGCAACGGCGAGGCGTGTTTCGCGGCCGGCGGCAAGTTACTCGAGCAGTCTTTGAGCGCCGACCTGGGCGTCGAGACGGGCCAGACCAGCGACGACGGCGTGCGGCTCGAGCACGTGGCGTGCCTGGGCTATTGCGGACTCGGGCCCAACGCGATGATTGACAACCAGCCCGTGTCGCTGGCCCGGCCGGGGGACGTGACGAAGGTCGTCGAGTACGTGGCAAACGACAGGCCGCACGGGCTCATTGAGTCGACGAACAAGGTGTATCCGCCGTCGGCCGACAAGCCGTGCGTGCTGATGCGATATTTCGGCCAAGATGTTGTGCCGCTGGACAAGGCGCAGGCTGCGGGGATATACCGGAGCCTTGAAAAGGCGGTGACGACCATGTCGTCGCAGCAGGTGATCGATCAGCTCGAGTTGAGCAAGCTGCGCGGGCGCGGCGGCGCGGGTTTTCCGGCGGACGTCAAGCTGCAAACGGTCGCTGATTTTGAAGCAGAAGACGGCTCAGGGCGTAAGTTCGTCGTCGTCAATTTCGATGAGGGCGACGCCGGTTCCTACATCGACAAGGAGCTATGCGAACGCGACCCGCACACACAACTGGAGGGCATCCTGCTCGCGGCTTTCGCATGCGGCGCATCGGAGGTGTTCATCTACGTGCGTTTCGAGTATCCCAGGGCGCTTCGGATTCTGAACAAGGCGGTCGCCGAGGCGGTCGAGGCGGGCATCATCGGGCCGAGCATCTTCGGGTCGAAATTCGGCTGCGTGGTCAATGTTGTCAAGGGCCAAGGCGCTTACATCTGTGGCGAGGAGACGAGCCTGCTGCGCTCGCTCGAGGGCGTGCCGGCATTGGTCAGTTTCAAGCCCCCCTTCCCCGCGCAAAAAGGCCTATGGGGCTGCCCCACCGCGGTCAACAACACCGAGACGCTGCACAACTTTCCATGGATCATCGAGCACGGCGGCCAGGCATATGCCAAATTTGGCCATGAAAAGTCGCGAGGAACCAAGGCGGTCAGCCTCAACACCCACGTCAAGCGCCCAGGCATGTACGAGATCGAGTTGGGCACGACACTGCGCGAATTGATCTTCGACATGGCTGGCGGCATGGAAGACGGCCAGACGTTCAAGGCGGTGCAGGTCGGTGGTCCGCTGGGCGGCATCTTACCCGAGAGCAAGCTTGACACCCCGCTTGATTTCGACGCGCTTGCCGCTGTCAACGGCATCCTCGGCCACGGCGGCGTCGTGGTGTATTGCCAAGACGACGACCTTGTCGAGGTCGCGCGGGGCCTGATGGCGTTCTGCGCTGTCGAGAGCTGCGGCAAGTGCTTTCCCTGTCGCATCGGCGCCGTACGCGGCACGGAACTGTTCGATCAGATGATGGACCGATCCGATGCCGCCAGCGGCGTCACCGACGAGCGCCTTGCCCTGCTGAACGACCTGTGTGAAACGATGAAATTCGGGTCCCTATGCGCCTTGGGTGGCATGATCCCGACACCGATCGAGTGCCTGATGGAGTATTTTCCTGAAGAGTTGGACAAATACCGTACGAATCGTGGAAGCACAACGGCGGCTATAATGACATGATTCCCAGGTTCTAAATATGGCAGACCGGCTCAAGACAACAGTCAATGAGGGCGAACGCTGAGAACTGATACTGGACTTCGCCGCGAGTGAGGCGAGAGAAACTGGTTGCATGGCTGACTCAACACGTTATCCCGACCGACGATACGACGGAAATGGTCGTGGATTCACAGTTATGAATATCACAGCGAGGAACTCGCGATGATCCGCAAAGCAGACAACAACGGGCACACGACCACTGTCAGCATCGATGGATTGGATGTCGAGGTGCCGCAGGGCGCGACGATACTGACCGCCTTGCGCAGCGTGGGCAAGCAGGTGCCGACGTTGTGCTATTCCGATCGGATGGAGCCGTACGGGGCGTGCCGGACATGCCTGGTCGAGCACGTGGGCCGCAAGCCGGTGGCGGCGTGTCACACGCCCGTGCAGGACGGCGCCAGCTACAAGACTACCTCCACCCTGCTCACCCGGTTGCGCCGCAACATCACCGAGTTGGTCGTTTCCGATCACCCGCTGGAATGTCTTGACTGCACGGCCAACGGTCGCTGCGATCTGCAATCGCTGGCCCAGCAGGTCGGGCTGCGCACGCCGCGCTACGAAAATCCCCGGACGCACAACCCGGCCCGTGACGATTCGCACCCGTTTATCAAGCTCGAGATGGATAAGTGCATTGGCTGCGGCAAGTGCGTACGCGCGTGCGACGAGATTCAGGGCTCGTTTATCCTGGGCATGTCCGGCCGCGGCTACGACGTAAAGGTCATCGCCGGCAACGATACGGGGTTCGAGGAGGCCAACTGCGTCAGTTGCGGCCAATGCGTGTTCGAGTGCCCGGTCGCGGCGTTGGAGGAACCGGGCACGCGCCTGTTCGGGTTGCCCGACCGGACGGTGAACACGACCTGTTCTTATTGCGGCGTCGGTTGCTCGCTGGACGTCAACATCAAGGACGATCGGGTCATCAACATCGTGCCCAGCACGACGGGCTCTGCCAATCGCGGGCACACCTGCGTCAAGGGCCGGTTCGCCCACCAGTTCGCCCACAGCGCGGATCGGCTGCGAACGCCGCTGGTCAAGGAAAACGGCGCATTTCGCGAGGCGTCGTGGGACGAAACGTTCGAGTTGATCGCCCGGCGATTCACCGAAATCCGCGACCAATACGGCCCGTCGGGCTTCAGCATGATCAGCTCCTCACGCTGCACGAACGAGGAGAACTTCCTCATGCAGAAGTTCGCGCGCGTGGTGATGGGCACCAACTCGGTCGACAACTGCTCGCGAGTCTGTCACTCGCCATCGGCCTACGCGCTGGGCCAGGCACTGGGTACCGGCGCGGGCACGAACAGTTTTCAGGACGTGCACGAGTCGGATGTGCTGCTGATCTGCGGCGCCAATCCGACCGAAGCGCACCCCGTCTTCGGCGCGCGTATCAAACAGTCGGTGCTGGCCGGCTGCAAGTTGATCGTGATCGACCCGCGGAACATCGAACTGACCCACCTGGCGGATGTGCACCTGCCCCTGCGACCCGGATCGAACGTCGCGGTCATCAACGCGCTGCAGCACGTGCTGATCGAAGAGAACCTGATCGCCCCCGATTTCATCGCCAGGCACACGGAAGGTTTCGAGCAGATCAAGCAGGAGTTGGCCGACTGCACCCCCCAGTGGGCGTCGCAGATCAGCGGCGTCGATCCCGACCTGATCCGCCAGGCAGCGCGGCTATACGCATCGACCGTTTCCACCGGCGGCGCGTCTCAAATCCTTTGGGGGCTGGGCGTCACCGAGGCGGGCCACGGCTCCAATGCGGTCTTCGGGCTGATCAACCTGGCGGTCATGACGGGTAACATCGGCCGGCCCGGCACCGGCGCCAGCCCCCTCCGCGGGCAGAACAACGTGCAGGGCGCCTCTGACGTCGGCGCTTTGCCCAACGTGTTCAGCGATTACCGACCTGTCACCGACGAGCAGGCCCGCGCCGATCACCTGCGCGTCTGGGGCATCGAGCCGCCAACCAATACCGGCTTGCGCATACCCGACATGTTCGACGCCGCCCACGCAGGCACGCTCAAGGGCGTGTACATCCTGGCAGAAGACGTTGCCCAATCCGATCCGAACACGACCCACGTCGTCGGTGCTCTCGAAGCGCTTGACTTTCTCGTCGTGCAGGAAATTTTCATGAACCCGACGGCCGAGCTGGCCGACGTCGTGCTGCCCGGCACGACGTTCCTCGAAAAAGAGGGCACGTTCGTCAACAGCGATCGGCGCATCCAACGCGTCCGCCGCGCCATCGAGCCGTTGCAAGGCACGCGCGTCGACGGCGACATCATCAACACCATCGCCCGGTTCATGGGCGTCGACCTCGGGTTCGACAATGGCCCCGACACGCCGATTGACCCGGCGCGCATCATGGACGAGATCGCGGTCCTGACCCCCAAGTGGGCCGGCGTCAGCTACGATAGGCTCGAAGAGCTCGGGTTCCTGCAATGGCCCTGCTGGGACAAGGATCATCCCGGCACGGACATCGTCCACCGCAACGGCGAATTCCTGCGCGGAAAGGCGAAGCTCACGGTCACACCCTGGCAAGAGCCGGGCGAACTGCCCGACGACGAATACCCCTTCATGCTCACGACCGGCCGGCAACTGTTTCACTACAACGTCGGGACCATGACCCGGCGCACGGACGTCGCCAAGCTCGACAAGGCCAAGGAGGAAACGCTACGCATCCATCCGAAGGACGCCCGTCACCTGGGCGTGGCCACCGGCGAGCGTGTAAGGATTGTTTCCCGCCACGGGCGCGTCGAAGTCCGCACCGAGATCACCAAGGCGACCAACCCCGGCACCGTCTTTATGACCTTCCACTTCCCCGAATCACGCACCAACCTGGTGATTTCCAGCGCCGCCGACGAATTCACCGGCTGCCCTGAGTACAAAGTCAATGCCGTGCGCATCGAGAAGATCGCCGAGACGACCGAAATCGGGCAAACTCAATACGCCACGGTGGCCAAAGAAGACGGGTGACTTAACTCGTGGCAGATTCGTCAGGATCAACCAAACGTTCGGTGACGCGTTTCGTCGCGCAGACTTGTGAGCGTGATGACGATCGCCTCGCCGTTGAGGAGCCGCTCGAGATCCGCATCGGTGACGAGCCGTTGGCGGTGACGATGCGCACACCCGGCCATGATCGTGACCTGGCGGCCGGGTTCTGCTTCACCGAGGGAATTGTCCGCGACGGCGACGAGCTGGAATCGGTCGAGCCCTGTGCAGAGGCGGACTATGGCAACATTGTCGCCGTCACGCTGACCGACGAGGTGATGAGTCGCCGCGCCAAGCAGATCGCCGGCGCCCGTCGGGAGCTTTACCTGTCCAGCTCGTGCGGGCTGTGCGGCAAGCAGTCGATCGACAAAATCGACCAACAAATGGACCCGATCCGGGGCAGGTTCGCCGTAACCCGTGACACGCTGGTGCAGCTGCCCGACCTGATGCGCGCCGCACAGGCAACGTTCGCGCAAACCGGCGGGCTGCACGCGGCCGCCGTCTTTTCACCCGAGGGCGACTTGAAGGTGCTGCGTGAAGACGTCGGCCGACACAACGCGGTGGACAAGGTGATCGGCCACCAACTGCTGCTGGGCGATGTGCCGATCGACCCGGCCGTGCTGCTCGTCTCCGGGCGCACCAGCTTCGAGATCATGCAGAAAGCCGCGATGGCCGGCCTGGCGGTGGTCTGCGCCGTCAGCGCGCCCAGCAGCCTGGCCGTCGATTTCGCCGTGCGCACCGCCATGACCCTCGTCGGCTTCCTGCGCCCCGGCCGCATGAACGTTTACCACGACCCGGGCCGGATCGTCAGTTGACCGAGTCTAATTCTTCGATGCTTGGCGAGCTGTTCGATTTCAACGTGCCCACGTCTGTTCCAATGCGTCGCAGATACCGGAAATAGTCGGAGTCCGACGAGATGATAAGCGTGGTGTTCTTGTTGATCGACTGGCTGTAGCTCTGCATCGTGCGGTAAAAGGCGAAGAACTCGGCATCGATACTGTACGCCTCATTGTAAATGCGCGTGGCTTCAGCATCGGCATCGCCGCGAATAATTTCGGCATCGCGATGCGCGGCGGACTGTACCTCGGCGACCTTCCTCTCAGTTTCACCTAAAATCGCCGCGGCCTGGCCCTCACCCTCGGAACGAAACCGCGCTGCCACCCGCTTCCGCTCGGAGATCATCCGGTTGAACACCTCATGCTGAACTTTGGGGATATAGTTGAGCCGCTGAATGCGAACATCCACCAACTGGATACCGTATTGCGGCATTTGCTTCTGCGCCAGGACGAGGATGTTATGCTCGAGTTGCTCGCGGCCGACCTGGATCTTGCGCGTCAGGATCTCTTTTTCCTTGCCGCTTAGCCGGGCAAATTCAATCGATTGCTCGTCAAACGTCCAGTCTTTCGACCTGACGATCTCTATAAGCACGGTGCTGGCGATTTCGTCACGCACGATCGAGTCGATGATGTCATCCAGCCTGGACTGTGCGCCGTTCTCGTCTTTGACGCTCTTGAGAAACAGGAGAGGATCCAAGATGCGCCATCGCGCAGTCGAATCGACAAAGATGAACTCGCGTCCACGCGTCGGTATCTGGTTCGGGTCGCCATCCCATGCAAGGATGCGCTTCTCGAACCGACGCACCTCCTGCACGAAAGGCATCTTGAAATGCAGGCCCGGATCCGTCACCGTGTTGCCCACGGGCTTGCCGAACTGAATGACGACAGCCTGCTCGGTCTCGTCGAGCGTATATACACTCGACCAGAACACGACCAGGCCCACTGCTACGAGCAGCATCACCAGCGCGAGGCAGCCGATCTTGACGGTGGGGATCTGCTCGCTCACCGGTGACCCTTTCGCGGTAACGCCGCCGGCTGATCACCGCCCAGATTCAGCAACGGAATCGGCGCGGTGTGGCCCTTTTCAAGCACGTACACCTTGCCGACTCGTGGCATGACCTGGTCGATCATCTCCAGGTAAAGACGTTGACGGGTGATTTCGGGCGATCGCTTGTACTGCTTGTAGAGCGACACGAATCGCGAGGCGTCACCCTTGGCACGATTGATCCGCTCGCTGCGATATCCCTCGGCCTGGGCAATCATTTTCAGGGCATTCCCCTCGGCGCGAGGGATCGCCTGATTGCGGCGCGTTTCCGCTTCATTGATCAGCCGCTGTTTTTCCTGTCGCGCGTCGTTGACGTCGTTGTAAGCCGGCTCCACCGGATCGGGCGGGGTGACGTCCTGAAGTTCGATCGTGCTGACGCCCACGCCCATTTCATAGGTGTCGAGGATTCTCTGCATCTCCTGTTGCGCCAGGATCGCGATCTCGGACCGGCCGACGGTCAGTGCGTCACCGCCGAGGCGATTGCCGATGATGCGGCGCATGACCGATTCGGAGATGATGCGGATCGTTTCCCGCTGATTGCGGAGCCGGTGCAGGTATTTGTCGGGATCTTTTATCCGGTATTGCACGACCCACGCCACGTCGATCACGTTCAGGTCACCGGTCAGCATCAGCGACTGCTTGCGGTGCTCGTCGGTGACGACGTATTGAGATCGCTGGCCCGCCTTGGTCGTCGCGAACCCGAACTCCTCCTTAAGTACCCGCTCGGTCGGCACGAAGTGAACATGGTCAATCCCGAAAGGCAGTTTAAAGTGCAGACCCGGCTCGCGGATATCGATCACCATGCCAAATCGCTTGACCACCGCCTTGCCCTCGGGTTGGACGATGTGGTAGCAGGTGAACATGCCCACCAGGATTATCAGCAGTACCAATGCCGCGATAACCAGCGGAATCACTTTGCGCGCATTGATTTGAATATTCTGCGACTCGAACGGATTTTCAAACCGGTATTGACGGGCCACGTGTCATACCCCTAGTCTGTCCACACGGCCGTGACAGATCAGGAGGATACCCGAAACGTTCTGACTGTGCGACCCTCGCGTGCATCATGCGATTCGATTCTGGTATCCTCGACCACCACATGAGTAGTCAGACCAACGTGCCCGGTGATGACCGTGTTGCACAGCCCCTTTGGGGCAACGTCAGTTTTCTGTTGATGTGGTCTAGCGTGGCGGCGAGCGGGTTCGGCGACCGGGTGATCATGCTCGCGGCCCTGACGCTGATGGGTGTCACCGGCAAGGACGTGCAGAGCGTCAGCGCGCAGGCCGGAATCAACTTCTTTTTCTTCCTGCCCTATCTGCTGCTGGGCGCCCCGGCCGGTTGGCTGGCCGATCGTCTGCCGCGCAAGTGGATCATGCTGGCCTGCGACGAATCTAGGGGTGCACTGCTGCTGTTGGCGTTTTTGCTCGTTCCGGCGACAGGTGTGGCTGCGCTACCAGCGGACCAGCACTGGAAAGTGTACGCCATCATCCTCAGCATCGGCGTGTTTGCCGCGACCTTCAACCCTGCACGCAACGCGATGATCCCGCAGATCGTGCCGTTGCGACAGCTTCAGTCGGCCAACGCGATGATCATCGGCATCGCGGTGATCGCATCGTTGATTGGCCTGTACCTCGGCGGCAAGGTCATCGACCCGAAGATAGCCGGCTCAGTGCGTATCGGCCTGATCATCGGCTTTCTTTTTTACGCGATCAGCGGGATGTTCTTTGCGTTTCTAAAGATTCAGCCCCACCACCGTGTCATGACCGATGCACGGTCGTCGCGAAAGACATCCCGGGCGTGGTCGTACGTGCGGTGCCACGGCCTTGCTTGGCGGCTGATGCTGCTCAATACCTTGATGTGGGGCGTGGCGATGGTGGTCTACAACGCCGCGATCGGCTTGTGCAAGCATCGATATGGCTTCACTGACGAAAGTGTCATATTCGCTCGTTACACGGTGCTGGCCATGATGATCGGACTCGGCATGCTCATGGGCGCCGGCTGGGTCGCCTGGATGAACACCCGGCGGGAGTCGAGCGGGATCGCACTGGCTGCCATGTTCGCCACGGCCATCAGCACCGCCTTGCTTGCGGCCAACCGGTCGTACGAGGTCGCGCTCGGCCTGGCGTTCTGCATCGGGTTCTTCGGCAACACGACGATCATCTGCGTGGTCACCCTGCTGCAGGCGGTCAGCCCCAACTACTTGCGCGGCCGGGTGATGGGCGTCTACACGCTGATGACCACCGTTTCGACGGTCGCCATCAATTTTATCATCTGGCGGATTGCCGATGCCGATCGCGTGATCGTACCGGTACTGCTGGGCGTGGCGCTGCTGATGGCGGTCGTCGCCCTGTGGAGCCTGTGGTTGCAGATGACACGCGGCGCGGCGCCGACGCGGATATCGAACGCGCTATGGCGGACCGTTCGGGCGTTTGTGCTGGTCTGGCACAGGCTCGTGTGGGTTGACCGGCACCACATGCCCGGCACGGGCCCGGTCATTCTCGTGGCCAACCACACCACCGCCCTCGACCCCGCGCTGATGCAATCGGCTATACCGCGGATCGTCTACTGGGTCATGCGGCGCACGGATCACCACTGGTGGCTGGGCTGGATCTGGGCGGTGATTCATCCGATTGTGCTGGACGACAGTGGCATGGATCTGGCCACGGCGCGACTCATGCTCGCCAAGCTTGACCAGGGGCGTGTACTGGGCATCTTCCCCGAGGCGGGGTTGCAACGCGACCAGCGCCAGATGAAGGCGTTTAAGCGGGGCCTGGGCATGCTGGCGACCCGCAGCGGTGCGCCGATCGTCCCCGTCTGGATTGAGGGCACGCCGAAGAAGCGCCACATGCTCCTGCACGTCCTCTGGCCAAGCCGATCACGCATCACGTTTGGCAAACCCTACCACCCTGATCCATCCATGAGCCACCAGCAGATCGCCGACGATCTGCATGAGCGGCTGATACGTTTGTCAAAAATGAGTGGCAACCTTGATGATCGGGCGTCGGTGGCGAACCTTGCACAGTCGGCACGCTGACGCCACACTATCACCGGGTGTAACGCACAGGCTAGGAGACAGAAAATGGCACGACCGATTACCATCGTATCCGGCCAATGGGCCGACCTGGCGCTCGACGTGTTGTGCGCAAAGGTCAAATCGTTCGGTTATGACGGCATCGAACTGTGCTGCTGGGGCGATCACTTCGACGTCGACCAGGCGGCGCGCAGCGACAGGTACTGCAAGCAGCGGTGGGAACTTCTGTCAGACCATGGCCTGACCTGTTACGCGATCAGCAATCACCTGGTCGGCCAGGCCGTGTGTGATCCGATTGATGAGCGCCACCAGTCGATTCTTCCACCGGACGTCTGGGGCCGGGGTGACGCCGAGGGCATTCGCAAGCGGGCTGCACAGAAGATGGTCGTGACCGGCAAAGCCGCACGCCGGTTCATGGATAACAAGCCTCGCAGCGGCGTTCACCGGGGCCGCTGGGGCCGACGACCGGCAGTCGTCAACGGGTTTACCGGGTCGTCGATCTGGCACTCGATCTATGCGTTTCCGCCCACGGGTCAGGACTACTGGGAAAAAGGCTTCAAGGATTTCGCCAAGCGGTGGCGACCGATCCTCAACGCCTACGACAAGTTGAACGTCAACTTTGCCCTAGAGGTCCACCCGACGGAAATCGCGTTCGACATCGCCTCATCGCAGCGGGCGATCGATGCAGTCGGCGGCCACAAACGGTTTGGATTCAACTACGACCCGTCCCACCTGGGCTATCAGGGGGTGGACTACGTCAAGTTCATCCGCACGTTCGGCAAGCGGATATACCACGTACACGTCAAGGATGCCTGGTGGGGTCGCGGTGACGGCAGCGTCGGCGTGTTCGGCGGTCACACGGACTTTGCCGACCCACGGCGGTGCTGGGACTTCCGATCGGTCGGCCGTGGCGACACGGACTTTGAGGGCATCATTATTGCCCTGAACGACACCGGCTACGGCGGACCTTTGAGCGTCGAATGGGAAGATACACGCATGGATCGCGAACACGGCGCAGCTGAATCCTGCCGGTTTGTCCGCCAGCTCGACTTCAAGCAATCAGATATTGCATTCGACGCTCATTTTGATCGATGACTGGGTTCGACCCTCCGGCTAAGGCGCCGGCTGCAACATCAAGACATGCGCAGCAACGCGATGGCTCCTCCGATCGACAGGACCAAGCGCACATTGCAGGTCAGTATCGCGATTCTTGCGTTGCTGCTGGGCCCCGAGTCCAAGATCTGACCACCGGCCCGACTTGGCGATAAGATATAAACATGGATCCATCGATTGGATTGGCCATCCTGTTGATCGTCGTGGCCGCACTGTTGCTGGCCGCCGAGCTACTCGTGCCGTCGGGCGGCCTGCTGGGTATCGGCTCGGCCGTGTCGCTGATCGCCGGTATTACGATCGTGTTTCAGGTCAACACCAC